>JAHENP010000035.1 GCA_018609965.1 Haloferacaceae archaeon | reverse complement strand
ATTTTCAACACGAGATTCGCCGCCTCGGCGGCAGACGACAACGCCTGTTCCTTCGAGTGGGCCGGCTCGACGACACCCGCGTCCAAGGTGTCCTCGATCTCGGAGGTGAACACGTTCAGGCCGGCGCGTCCGCGGCCGTCCTCGTGGGCCGCACGCAGGTCCACCAACGTGTCGATTGCGTCCAAGCCGGCGTTTTCGGCGAGCACGCGCGGCACGAGCTCCAACGAGTCGGCGAACGCCTCGACGGCCAGCTGTTCGCGCCCCTCGACGGAGTCCGCGAAGTCACGGAGCCGGCGCGCGAGTTCGACCTCGACGGCACCGCCGCCGGGGAGCACACGCCCGTCGGAGACGGTCGTCGAGACGACGTCCAGCGCGTCCTGGAGCCCGCGCTCCAGTTCGTCGACGACGTGGTCGGTGGAGCCGCGCAGGAGGAGCGTCACGCCGTGGGCCTCCTCGGCGTCGGACTCGACGTAGAACAACTCGTCGTCCGCGTCACGCGTGACCGTCCCGCTTGCGACGTTCGCCCCCGTAGCGGAGCTGAGATCCGAGACGATCCCGGTGTCGAGCAGGTTCGCGAGGAACTCCAGGTCGGACTTCTTCGCGCGCCGCACCGCGAGGATTCCTTCCTTCGCGAGGTAGTGTTGTGCGAGGTCGTCGATCCCCTTCTGACAGAAGACGACGTTCGCGCCCGTCGCGGCGATCTGGTCGACCTTCTCCTGCAGCTGTTGTTCCTCCTGGTCGAGGAACTGGTCGAGCTGGTCGGGCGACTCCAGGTTCACCTGGGTGTCGACATCCGTCTCTTCGACCTCGACGGGTTCGTTGAGCAGGAGCACCTGCGCGTCTTCGACTTCGCTGGGCATGTCGTCGTGGACCGGGTCCTTGTCGACGACTGCACCCGCCAACAGCTCCGACTCGCCGGCGCCGCGGCCGGTCTGGGTCTCGATTTTCACACTGGCGAGATCGACGACGTGTGACCCGTCGTCGGCCTCGACAGTGACACCCTCAACGGCGCGGTAGACGAGATCCGCGAGCACGTCCTTCTCCAACTCCGCGCCCTTCCCGGTCATCGAGGTCTCGGCGACCTTCCGGATCGTCTCCTCGTCGCTCGGCTCGACCGTCTCGGCGATCTCGTCGACCTGTTCACGGGCGTGGTCTGCCGCCAGGTCGAACCCGCGGATCACCGCCGACGGGTGAATCTCCCGTTCGAGGAGTTCCTCGGCGTTCTTCAGGAGTTCCCCGGCCGTCGCGACGGCCGTCGTCGTCCCGTCGCCGGCCTCGTCCTCCTGGGTCTCGGCGACCTCGACGATCATCTCGGCGGTCGGGTTGTCGATGTCCATCTCGGTGAGGATCGTGACGCCGTCGTTCGTGATCGTCACGTCGCCCATCGAGTCGACGAGCATCTTATCCATCCCCTTCGGTCCGAGGGTGGAACGTACCGACTCCGCGACAGCACGCGCCGCAGAGATGTTGTACTCCTGGGCGTCCTGGTCTTTCACTCGCTGGGAGTCCTCACCCATGATGATCATGGGCTGACCCTGCATTCGCTGGCTCATACTCGTCTCGAATGTGGTCGTAGTTCTATATAAATCTTCGGATCTTGTCGTTCTCGAAGCCCGTCGCCGTCTCCGTTCCCGTCGCGGAATCCGCCTGTTCGCGGGCGGTTATCGGTGTGTGGCGGTGTCACACGCACCCCGTTCATTTGCTGCCGGTGGCCCGTCCAACCCGGTTTTAAATATCCCTCGCGGCGTGGGAACCGCCACAACGTTCATTACCGTGTGAACCGTTGTCACAGATGGCGATGCCAGACACGAAACGTGGTCGCGAACGGAAGGGGCGGAAGAAACGGGAACAGCTCGAACACCGGCTCGCTCGCCGCGAGGTAGAGAGCCGTGGTGAGTCCGGCGAGCTCCCCGAGTACCCACCGGATGATCTCGACTCCGAGTTCGTCGACCCCGAGGCGGCCGACAACTACAACTGACCGCGGTCGCCGGTCACTCTTCTGTCGCGTCACGCAGCTCCGACAGCGACGGCTCCAGCCGCGACAACGCCGCGTCGGCGTCCATGTACCCTTGTTCGTACTCCCCGTACACCGTGTCGGCCTCCGCCAGAAACGCCTCAACGGCCTCCTCTAACTCTGTCATCGGCGCTGGTTTGCACCACACTCACCTCTCTGTTGCGGTCTCGGGACAGCGGTGGTGGGGACGAACCGTGTTTCGGCCGGTGTGACTGTGCGAAGTGAACTTGTTTACAGGGTGATGTCGCCGGTCTGTGGTGTCCAGGCGTGACGCGCTCGGTGCGGCTGGAGTGGCGACAGTCGTCGCCGTCGCCGGCTGTGCCGGGCTCGAAGAGACGACCAGTGACACGACCGAGTCTGATGGAACGACCGACCAGCCGGGGACGACCCGGTTCGTCGTCCGGCTCCGAGGGCCGTCGACGGACCGAGAGCTGTTCACCGAGCACGGTCTCGCGACTGTCGGCGACATCCAACAGTTCGAGGGTGGCCAGTGGGGGTTCTCGGCACAGCTGAGCGACGCCGCGGCCGAGCGGCTCTCGGAAGGGTTCCGGACGGTCGGCGTCGCCGACGACCCGTCTGGGTTCCAACTCCAACTCCGGGTGAACGGGGAGACACGCAGGGAACTCGGGGTTCAGTCGTCGTTCGCGGAGGCGGTCGCGAGCGAGTCGTACGACGGGAGTTTCGTCTTCACATTCGAGACGGAGGCGACCGCGAGAGAGGTGCAGACTGTGGCCGACAGCGGGTAGTGGCGTCCGGAAACCGAACCACAAGGAACTCAGTCTGCGGCGTGTTCGTAGACGAACGCCCGGAGCAGTTTCCCGGCCAGTGCGGCCGCCTGTCCGTCGTCGCGGTCGTTCACCTCGACGGCGTCGACGCCGACACAGTGTGGTGCAACCGCGCGGACGACCCGGTGCATCTCGCGGGGCGTCAGTCCGAACGGCTCCATCGTCCCCGTCCCCGGGGCGTACGACGGGTCTGCGCCGTCGATGTCGACAGAGAGGTACACCGACCCGGAGAGTGACGGCTCCCAGTCGGCCACCTCGCCGGGCGGGACGACGGTCACGTCCGGGGCGTCAGCACGCTCCCACTCCGCCGGCGACCCCGTCCGCGCACCGAGGATCACGACCCGGTCGACAGTCGGGTGGTCGCCGTCCAACCCGTCAAGCATCCGGCGGGTGACGCAGGCGTGACTCAGGGGGTTGCTGTCGTAGTCGTCCCGGAGGTCAAGATGAGCGTCCAAGATCACGACCGTCGACGGCGTCGTCGCTCGGACACCTGCCCAGGAGACGGTGTGTTCACCGCCGACCGTCACCGGGACGGCGTCGTCGATGACGGCCGCCCGGAGTTCCGCAGTCAGGTGATCGAGGTAGTCGGCGGTGTCGTCCCACGCCGCCACGTCGCCGGCGTCGTGGACCGCCAACTGCGAGAACTGAGTGTCGGTGTGGTGGTCGTAGTCGTCGAACGTCTCGGCGAACCGCCGGACCCTGTCGGGGCCAAACCGGGTGCCGGGCTGAAACGTCGTCGTCGCGTCCAACGGGGCGCCAACGACGACGTACGACGCCGCCGCCCGGTCGGCGGTCGCGCCGGGGAACATCACGTTACCCGACGACTTTCCGCTGGCCCTCGTAGTCGAGGAACTCGATGTTCTGGTCGGCTTCGAACTCCTCGTCGTCCGGCGCGAGCATCGTGAACGTGTCGTACGTCTCCAGATCCATCACCTGCACCTCGTCGCCGTCGATGGAGACGACCTGCCCTTGTTTCCGTTCGACGATCGGCACCCAGATCTTTGCGTCGACCGGCTGTGAGAGACTCTGTTTCTTCCCGTCGAAGACGCCCTCCGCCTCGATCCGTGCCTTCGCACTGCCGTGTTTCCCCGGCTTCGCGGTGCTGTAGCCGTTGATCTCGCAGGGTGTGTCGTCGATCATCACGTAGCTCCCCTCCTGGAGTTCGCGAACCTCCTTCTGTTCTCGTGGCATACTGTGTCTGTTCCGCCGGCGGTAGCATAAACGGTTTGATACCGCGAGCGCCGGCTCGGCGGCGAGAGCGACCGGGCCGTTTTTCTACACCCCTCGCCAACCGCAGGGTGTGCTCGCCGCCGAGCTCCACTGTCACTCCGAACTCTCCTACGACGGGCGTGACGCGGTCGAACTCCTCGTCGAGCAGGCGGCCGCCGTCGGGCTGGACGTGCTCGCCGTCACCGACCACGACGAGATCGACGCCAGCCGCGAGGCGGCGACGCTCGCCGAGGAGTACGGGCTCGTCGGCATCGTCGGCACCGAAGTCTCCAGTGCCGCCGGCCATGTGCTCGGGTTGGGTGTCTCGGAGGCGGTGCCCCCCGGACTCCCGTTCGATGAGACGCTCGACAGGATTCACGACGCCGGCGGCATCGCGGTCGTCCCGCACGCCTACCAGAAGTCACGCCACGGCGTCGCGCCACACATCGCCGACGAACAACTCGCCCGAGCGGACGCTATCGAGGTGTTCAACTCCCGACTGCTCACGGGTCGCGGCAACCGCCGGGCGGAGGCGTTCGCGCTCGATCACGAGCTTCCGGCCGTCGCCGGCAGTGACGCCCACGTCTCGGAGATGGTCGGCCAGGCGATCACACAGATCGGGACGGACGACCGCTCCCCCGAGGCCGTGTTGGCGGCAATCCGGGAGGGCCACACGAGCGTCGTCGGCCGCCGCACCCCGTGGCGTGTCTCCTTCCGGCAGGCCGCCGGCGGGGCGAAACGACGAGTCCTCCGCCGACTCGCCGAACTGCTGTGACCCCAGACGACTCACTCGACGGCGCGACCCAGTCGACGGTCCGGGCGGCGCTGGCCGACGCGACACCGTTGCCCGGCACCGCCGGCTTCGCGGGGCTGTGTGACGATGTGCTCGTCCGTGACGTGCTCGGCCGACGACCGGTGTTCGTCGACGACGACGACCCCGAACGGTGGGCGTTCGCGCCCGACACGCTCACACAGCCGCGGCTCCTGCCCCCCGGCTGTCGGCTCCCGCTGGGGGAGCCGGTCGGGGCCGCCGAACGGATCTGGTCGCTCCCGGACCCCGACCCCCGTCCGACCGACGAGGCGGTCGCGGCCGTCGGGAGGGCCGTCCGCGAGCACGCACTCGCCGGCACTGGCGACGAGACGGGCACGGTCACCTCGGAGGGAGACACGCCCGCAGTCGCCTTCTCCGGCGGAGTCGACTCGGCGGTCGTCGCCGCCGGACGGCCGACGGCGCCGTTGTACGTCGCCGGCTTCCCCGACTCTCACGACGTGGCCGCCGCTCGTGAGGCGGCGACCGCGATGGGCCGTGATCTCCGGTGGGTCGAGATCGACCACGACGACCTCCGGCGGACGGTGCCGGCCGTCGCGGCCGCGACCGGGCGGACGAACCCGATGGACCTCTCGATCGCCGTTCCCCTGTTTCTCGTCGCCGAGCGGGCGGCCGCCGACGGTCACGGCCGACTCGTCGTCGGGCAGGGTGCCGACGAACTGTTTGGCGGCTACGCGAAGGTGACCGACCCCGCGAACGACGACCGGGTCGACGCGACGACCGTCCGGGGTGCGCGCCGCGAGACAGTGTTGTCGCTCCCCGATCAACTCCCGCGTGACGTGTTGACGCTCCGTGCCGCGGGTGTCGAGCCGGTCGCGCCGTTTCTCCACGACGACGTGATCCGGGCGGCGCTCCGGCTCCCGGGTGACGCGCTCGTCGACGGCGACCGGCGGAAGGTGGCGCTCCGTCGGGCCGCAGACGGGATCGTCCCCGAGACGGCGCGGCGTGCCGACAAGAAGGCCGTCCAGTACGGCACCTACGTCTCCCGAGAACTGGACCGACTCGCCCGGCAGGCGGGGTTCAAACGCCGGATGGACGACCACGTCGGGCGGTACGTCCGGGCGCTCGTTGACGGTGATCTGGAACGAGCGTGATACCGGCAGTGACGGTCGTCAGGGGGACTCGACGGCCTCGATCGCCTCCAATCCGATCTCGACGGTGTCTGACTCCAAGTCGCTCGCGCGGAGTTCCGAGGCCGTGTACCAGCTCCACGCCGCGGGCGGCTCCTCGCCGTCTGCAGGGTTGATCTCCCGGCTGTCGACACGCGCGAAGAACACGTGGTCGACGTGTTGGTGGCCGACCGTGCCGTCGCTGTGGACGTTCACATCGTACAACATCGTGTGTCGCGGCGTCGGGAGCGTCTCCCCGTTGGGTGCCGCGACACGCTCGGTGTCGTCGACGAGTGTCGGCTCCAACCCGGTCTCCTCGCGAACCTCGCGGAGTCCGGCCTCGTGTGGCACCTCGTCGCGCGCCAGATGTCCGCCGGGCGGGATCTCGATCCCGAGTCCGGGGTGGTGGTGCAGGGCGACCGCGCCGTCACAGACGACGTAGACGGTGGCGGTGTGGTGGCGTGTCGTCTCCACGTTCGGGGGTGGCGGGCGAACGTAATCGCTCTTTGGATCGCCGGGAGAAGACTATCGCAGTTTCGAACCGAACCGACGTTTCCGAGACAACACGCCACACGTCCCACCGGCCCGCCTACGGCATCTGGACCTTCTCTTCGGCCTCCAACAGCTCGTGGTAACGGTTGCGGATCGTCACCTCGGAGATGTTGGCAACCTCGCTCACCTCACTCTGGGTCACCTTCTCGTTGGTGAGGAGGGAGGCGGCGTACACCGCGGCGGCCGCGAGCCCGACCGGGGACTTCCCGGAGTGGACGCCCTGTTCTTTCGCCGTCGACAACAGCTGTCGGGCGCGACGCTCCGACTCCTCGGACAGTTCCAGATCCGACGCGAACCGCGGCACGTAGCTCTCCGGGTCGGCCGGCTGGATCTCCAGGTTCAGCTCGCGGACGATGTACCGGTAGGTGCGGGCGATCTCGTCTTTCTCCACCCGCGAGACGTTGGCAATCTCGTCGAGCGAGCGCGGCGTTCCCGCCTGCCGGGCCGCGGCGTACAACGACGACGTGGAGACACCCTCGATGGACCGCCCCGGCAGGAGGTCCTCGTCGAGCGCACGGCGGTAGATCACACTCGCGGTCTCCCGAACGTTCTCCGGCAATCCGAGCGCGGAGGCCATCCGGTCGATCTCACCCAACGCCTGCTTCAGGTTCCGTTCCTTCGAGTCGCGGGTGCGGAACCGCTCGTTCCAGGTGCGGAGCCGTTGCATCTTCTCTCGTTGGCGGCTGGACAGCTGCTTCCCGTAGGCGTCCTTGTCCTGCCAGCCGATGTTGGTCGACAGCCCCTTGTCGTGCATCATGTTGGTCGTCGGCGCGCCGACACGGGACTTCTCGTCTTTCTCCTTGGCGTCGAACGCGCGCCACTCCGGCCCGCGGTCGATCTCGTCTTCCTCGACGACCAGCCCACAGTCTCGACACAGCGTCTCACCGCGCTCGGAGTCGTTCACCAGGTTTCCGCTGCACTCGGGACACTCCAACTCCTCCGACTGTTCTTCCTCCTCCGACTCGTCTCGCTCGGACTGGCGGCTGCGGGCTCGCTCGTTCGTGTAGTTACGGACGTTTTCACTCATATTTGGCTGATGGGATGGTGCCGCGGGAGAGAAACCGCTCCCCTCCGTGTTTCACCGTAGACAGATACTGGGCCGACAGCCGTATTAATCTGACGCATGTTTTCTCTTTCGACGTACGTTGTAATTGCCAGACGGCGTCGGGCCGTTTCTGATGGTTACAAGAGAATTTCGGACGGGTGTGATACGCGGGCCAGCCCCCCCGCAGTCGGGCGGTTCTGTTCGGGTGGTCGGACCGGATCGTTCGCGACCTTGGGGGGTCGACCGCGCCCCACAGCCCGGACCGGCGCCATCGAAACGCTTACTCGCGGTCCCGGCGACGCTGTGGGTATGAGCGAGACGCCCGACGGCGCCGACGACTCTGTCGGCGCCGACGACGTGCGACACGTCGCCGAGTTGGCGCGCGTCGACTTGGCCGACGAGGAGGTCGCCGAGTTCGCCGACCAGTTCGAGGAGATTCTAGACTACTTCGCCGCCTTAGACGAGGTGCCGGAGACGGACGCCGACGCCGAACTGGTGAACGTGATGCGGGCCGACGAGGTTCGCGAGGGGCTCTCACAGGCGGCGGCGTTGTCGAACGCGCCCGACTCCGAGGGTGGGTACTTCCGTGGCCCGCGGGTGTCGTAGATGTCCGACGACGAGTTCGACGCCTTCCTGACGGAGACGGAGCTGTCGGGTGCCGACGACGGGCCGTTGGCCGGCCGGACGGTCGCGGTGAAAGACAACATCTCGACGGCCGGTGTCACCACCACCTGCGGGTCGGCGATGTTAGCCGACTACGAGCCGCCGTTCGACGCGACGGTGGTCGAACGGCTCCGTGAGGCGGGTGCGACGGTCGTCGGCAAGACGAACATGGACGAGTTCGGGATGGGTGGGACCACCGAAACCTCCGCGTTCGGACCGACCAAGAACCCCGTCGACCCCGACCACGTCCCCGGCGGCTCGTCGGGTGGCTCCGCGGCCGCGGTCGCCGCCGGCGCCGCCGACCTGGCGTTGGGGTCAGACACCGGTGGATCGGTTCGCAACCCCGCCGCGTTCTGTGGTGTCGTCGGGATCAAACCCACCTACGGGCTGGTGTCCCGGTACGGGCTGATCGCGTACGCCAACTCGCTCGAACAGATCGGTCCCATCGCCGACACGGTCGAAGACGCCGCCGCACTGCTGGACGTGATCGCCGGCCCGGACGAACGCGACGCCACCACGCGCTACGACGCCGCCGACGGCGGTCCCGAGGAACACCCCGCAGAGACGACCAGCTACGCCGACGCCGCGGACGGTGACGCCGCGGGGTTTACTGTCGGTGTTCCGACGGAACTCGTGGAGGGCGCCACAGAGCCGGTTCGGGAGACGTTCCACGCCGGACTCGACGCGCTGCGTGACCGCGGCGTCGAGACCCGCGAGGTGTCGCTCCCGTCGGTCGAACACGCCGTCCAGGCGTACTACGTGATCGCGATGAGTGAGGCCTCCTCGAATCTCGCGCGGTTCGACGGCGTCCGGTACGGCGAGTCCGGCGACGGCGGGGACTGGAACGAGTCGTTTGCCACCGCCCGCGAGACCGGATTCGGGCCGGAGGTGAAACGCCGCATCCTACTGGGGACGTTCGCGCTGTCGGCGGGCTACCACGACGAGTACTACGAGAAGGCACAGGACGCTCGCGCCTGGGTGAAACAGGACTTCGACGAGGCGTTTGCCGAGACGGACGTGCTCGCGACGCCGACGATGCCCGTGGTGCCGCCGGAACGCGGCGAGAGTCTCGACGACCCGCTCCAGCTGTACCTGATGGACGCCAACACCGTGCCGGTGAACCTCGCGAACCTCCCGGCGATCTCGGTGCCGGCTGGCACCGCCGACGGACTGCCGGTCGGCTGTCAGTTCGTCGGCCCGAGCTTCGGGGAGGCGGCGGTGATCCGGGCCGCCAGCGCGTTGGAAGCCGCCGTCGAGTGAGTCGTTGTCGGGTTGCTCGTTTCGATTCAGCTCCGGTGACCGGAACACACTTTGAGCCGGACGTGAAGGTGTCAGACATGTCGGATACGCTCTGGCGGCTCCTCAGTCCCGAGGTGTTCGCCGTCTCGACGTTCGGGTTCGCCGCGACGCTGCTGGTGGTCGGCGGGGGACGGGCCGCGTTGCTCGTGGCCGTTGTCGGGTGGTTCCTGCTCACACCACTGTCTGCGGTGCTCAGAGAACTCGCAGAGGAGGATTCCGAGGAGGCCGCGAACCCGACGGACGAGTCTACCGCGACAGAGACGGCGACCACACCGGACGCGGAGACGAGCGACCCCGTCGAACGGCTGCGGGAACGCTACGCCGACGGCGAGATCGACGACGTGGAGTTCGAGCGCCAACTGGAGGCGTTGTTGGCGACGGAAGACGCCGACCCGGAGACCGCTCACGAACGGCTGACGAGAGACGACACTGACAGTGTCGAGACCGACTCCGAGAGCACGAACAGAACGACAGAACTGGAGCGAGAGTGAGGAGACTACCGAAACAACGCACGCAGGGTTCCGACGACACCCAGTTGACGTTCGTTCACCGGACTCTCGAGTTCGGTCCCGTACGCCTCCCTGCGTTCCTCGTCCGTCCGCTCTACCGGGTACAGGACGAACCTGCCGTCGGCCTCATCGTGTGTCGCCGTTTCACCGTCTGTCATACGAGCCTATCTCGTACAGACACTTATAAAAGTACTCTAATTTTGTCGCTATAGTCGGCCAGTCCTTCGCAGACTGCCGTCTGTTTGAGACTCACGTCGGCAGTCGACTCGTCTTCGTCGAGATCGAGCATGTCAGCGACCCGAAACACTCGGTTCGCACGGACACATCGGGGGTCGGCAGGCTCGTGTCCCGATAGGTCTGGACCGAACGCATACAGGGACGGGGCGCGAGCAGAGAGGTATGCGACAGGACGCACGGGTCGGGGTCGACGTGGGGGGGACGTTCACCGACCTGGTCACCGTCCGCGACGGGCGGGTGGAGGTGGACAAGGTGCCGTCGACGCCCGAGTCGCCCGCGGAGGGCGTGCTCGCCGGACTCGACGGGGTCGGGGTGCCCCCGGCGGCGGTCGGCTTCCTCGGCCACGGGACGACCGTGGCGACGAACGCAGTCTTAGAGGGGACGTGGGCCGACACCGCGCTCGTGACGACCGCGGGGTTCCGTGACGCCGTCGAGATCGGCCGTCAGACCCGGCCGGACATCTACGATTTCCGGGCGGCGAAGCCGGTGCCGGTCGTCCCCCGCGACCGCCGGTACGAGGTGCCCGAACGGCTCGACGAACGCGGCCGGGTGGTCGAGCCGTTAGACGAGTCCGCGGTGCGGGAGCTGGCCCGTGATCTCGCGGCCACCGACACGGAGAGTGTCGCGGTGGCGACACTGTTCGCCTTCGAGAACCCGGTACACGAACGGCGGATCGCGGAGCTGTTCCGCGAGGAGGGGGTCGACGCGGCGATCTCGCTGTCCTCGACGGTGCTCCCGGAGATTCGGGAGTACGAACGGACGCTGACGACGGCGCTCAACGCCGGGTTGGTGCCGGTCGTCGACGGCTACGTCGGCGCGATTGCCGACGGCGCAGACGAGCGAGGCGTCACCGCGCCGCTCCGGCTGATGGGCTCCGACGGCGGGCTCGCCACCGCCGCGAGCGCTCGCGAACGACCGGTGGAGACGTTGTTGTCGGGGCCGGCCGCCGGCGTCCGTGGTGCCGCACACGTCGCCGCGAACGCTGGCGGCGGAGTGGACGCCGAGGGGACACCCGCAGGTGGGGAGCCGTCCGGATACACGGATCTTCTTACGATGGACGTGGGCGGTACGTCGTGTGACGTGTCGCTCGTCCGGGACGGGGAGCCGTTGGTGTCGACGGAGACGACGGTCGGGGACTACCCCGTCTCGGTGCCATCAGTCGACGTACACACCGTCGGCGCCGGCGGCGGCTCGATCGCTCGGGTCGACGACGGCGGCGCGTTGCAGGTCGGGCCAGCGTCGGCCGGCGCCGACCCCGGACCGGTGTGTTACGGCCGCGGCGGGACGGCGCCGACCGTCACCGACGCACACCTCCTGTTGGGGCGGCTCGACCCGGACGCGTTCCTCGCGGACGCGCTCGATACCGACGCCGACGCCGTCCGGGCGGCGTTCGAGCCGTTGGCAGACGAGTTGGGACAGTCCGTCCGTGAGGTCGCCGAGGGGGTGTTGGCGGTCGCGGACGCCGAGACGGAGCGGGCGTTGCGGGTGGTCTCCGTCGAGCGTGGCCACGACCCCCGAGGGTTCGCGCTCGTCGCCTACGGCGGCGCCGGACCCCTGCACGCGACGAGCGTCGCCGAGCGGCTGGACGTGCCGCGGGTGATCGTCCCTCGCGCCGCCGGGGTGTTGTCGGCGCTGGGACTCCTCGTCTCGGACGTGACTTACGACGAGGCTGCCTCGATGGTGCGGCCGTTCGCGGCTGTCGACCACACGGCGCTCGAAGAGCGGTTCGCGGCGTTCGCGGAGACGGGCCGCGACCGGCTCCGGGAGGCCGGCCACGACCGCGACGAGATCGGCGTCGAACGGTCGTTGGACCTCCGGTACGCCGGGCAGTCGTTCGAACTCCGGGTGCCGGTGCCGGACCCCGAAGCGACCACGGCCGAGTCGTTCCGAGAGACGGTGCGAGAACGGTTCCACGAGCGACACCGGCGGCGGTACGGCCACGCCGACCGGGGGGAGCCGTTGGAACTGGTCACGGTCAGATTACGTGCCCGAGGAGCCGTCGAGCCGCCGTCGTTGGCGGTCGACGACCACGACGGGAGTGTCGAGGCCGCACGGCGGGGCGGGCGTTCGGTCGTCTTCGACGGCCGGGAACGAGAGACTGCGGTGTACGACCGCGCGAGCCTCCCGGTCGGCGGGGAACTGGCGGGGCCGGCGGTCGTGGAGGGAGGTTCCACGACGCTCGTCGTCCACCCCGGACAGACCGCTCGTGTCGACGACCGTGCGAACGTCGTTGTCGACACTGGGGGTGAGACGGCGTGAACCGAGACGACGAGGACCGAGACGGAGAGAGCCGGGATGGAAAGAACCGAGACGGAGAGAGCCAAGACAGTGGAGACGCCACGCCCGCTCCCGACGAGATCGGCCCGGTGACACTGTCGGTCGTCAGAAACGGCTGTGAGGCGGTCGCCGAGGAGATGAACGCGGATCTCGTCCGGACGGCCTACTCGCCGAACGTCACCGAGCGCCGGGACTGCTCGACGGCGTTGTTCGACGCGGACGGCCGGATGGTCGCACAGGCGGAGACGATGCCGGTCCACCTTGGCGCGATGCCGTTCTCGGTGGCTGCCGCCGTCGAAGCGTTCCCGCCGAGTGAGCTCCGCCCCGGTGACTCGATCCTGCTCAACGACCCGTTCCGTGGCGGCGCACACCTCCCGGATCTGACGCTCGTCTCGCCGATCTTCGACCCGGCCGGCGAGGAACTGCTCGCCTTCGCCGCCAACCGCGCACACCACGCCGACGTGGGCGGGGCGACCGCCGGGAGTGTCGGCGCGACGGCGACAGAGATCTACGCTGAGGGGGTACGCATCCCGCCGGTCAGATTCGAGATCGGCGGCGGGCGGACGACCGGGCCAGACGGGGCGCCGGCGGTCGACGGCGAGGTGAACGAGAGCGTACTCGAACTCCTGCTCGCGAACGTCCGCACGCCCGAGGAACGCCGCGGCGACCTCCGGGCGCAGACGGCCGCGAACGCGACCGGCCGGCGGCGGTTCCACGACCTGCTCGCGGACCACGGCGACCGACTCGTCCCCGCGATGACGGCGCTCCAGAACTACT
>JAHENP010000034.1 GCA_018609965.1 Haloferacaceae archaeon | reverse complement strand
GTACAGCTCCGTCCGGCCGGAGCGGCTGAGCGAGGTGGACGCCGACACCCGCGACGCGTGGGTCGTCGACGCCGCCGAGGCGACGCTGCGGCGGATCGCGGTCGCCGCCGCCGCCCGGGAGATGGACGCTCGCGGCGACACGCTCCACGACCGACTCGTCGACGCCGGTGTCGACGAGTCGTTGGCGACTGGGGTCACACTCGCACTCGACCACTACGGGACGACCGCGTCGTATCTGGAGTCACTCCGGACGGTCGCGACGGAGGCACTGGCGGTCGTCGCCGACGAACGCGACGAGGTGGCAGCGACGACATCCGCGCCGGACGCCGACGAGGGGGCGACCGTCGGTCCGCTCCCGGAGCACGTCGAACTCGGGGTGGTCGATGACGAGCCAGTGGCCGACAACACCGTCCGTGGCTCCGGTGTCGTCGGTCACTTGCGAGACAGTGTTTCGGCGGTAGACGACCGAGAGCGTGGAGACGACAGCGAGCCCGCGACCGCGACGACGGGTGTGACCGCAGACGCTGGTGGAGACGGGACGGAACCAGGTGGAGACGGTCTCGACGAGCCGGACTCTGTCGCGGCCAGCACAGACGAGACGACAGTCGACAGTGGAACGACCGAGACGACCGTCGACGCCGTGACAGGCGGTGCAGCCGACTCGGCCAGCGACACCGGGACGGAGTCGACCACCGACACGGACGATCTGGGTGGGTTCGACGACACTGCCGGGACGGACGACACTGTGTCGAGTGACACCGCAGTCGACGAGACCGAAACGGACGATCTAGGCGGGTTCGACGACGCCGGCTCCACCGAGTCGGACGGGACACTCGGCGACACCGAGACAGACGAAACGCTCGACGAGACCGAGACAGACGAGTTAGGTGGGTTCGACGAACCGGACACCAGTGGTGTCGGCGGTGACGAGTCCGGCGCCGTCGGTGATGAACCGGGTGGGTTCGGCGGCAGCAACACCGGCGACGCGAGCGACGCGGGCGAGACGGGAGAGCCAGGGGACGTATCACCCGACGAGGACGATCTCGACGACGCGCTGACAGACGAGGAACGGGCGGAGGTGCGCTCGGAACACGGTGTCGGATTCTCCTCCGGGACGGAGGTGCCAGAGCCCGAGGAGTCCGAGTTGGATGCTCCCGACCCCGAGGAGATCACACCGACCCAGACAGAGCCCGACACAGCGTCCACGGGAGAGTCGCCCCCGGCAGAGACGGAGCCGGCGGGCGGCGTCGCGTCGTCGACCGGCACGAGCGAGACAGCCGGTAGTGCCGGCGAGGACGACACCACGGCGGCCGACAGTGGAGCGGACGCGACGGCCGACACGGGAAACGACGGCGCGGACGGCGCAGTCGACGTGGACTTAGAGGCGGCCGCCGTGGAGATTATGGGTGAGTTAGACGACGGGGACGGTGCCGACAGAGAGGCGGTGATGGCGGTCGCGGTCGACCGCCACGGCGCCGACCCGGCGGCCATCGAAGAGGCGATCCAGGAGGCGTTGATGAGTGGGCAGTGTTACGAGGCCGGCGGGGGGCTGAAGCCGATCTGATGGCCCGCGAGGAACCGCTCGTGGAGCCAGTGCCGGACGCGCCGGCAGCGACGGCCCGACTGGACGGGGAGCGGGCGTTGGTCGTCGCCGACTACCACGCCGGGATCGAGGTCGGGCTCCGCTACGAGCGCGGCGTGGAGTTGGACAGCGCCGCGCCCGCCCGGCGTGAACGGCTCCGGTCGCTCGTCGACACAACAGACCCAGACCGCGTGGTCGTCGTCGGCGATCTGGGACACCGGGTGTCGGGTGCCGGCGAAACGGAACGAGCGGAGGTGACGGCGTTGCTCGACGCGCTCTCGGTGCCGGTGACGCTCGTCCGCGGGAACCACGATCCCGGGCTGGCGGAACTGGACCGGTTGGACGTGACGCCGGCCGAAGGGACCAGGCTGGGCCGTGTCGGGTTCGTCCACGGCCACACCTGGCCGGCAGCGGACGTGCTCGCCGCGGATGTAGTGTGTGTCGGGCACGAACATCCAGCGGTGAAGCTGTCCGACGAGGTCGGACGTGCCCGGGCGGAACGGGCGTGGCTCCGTGGCCCGCTCGACCGCGAGCCGTTCGTCGACGCCGTCGACGGCTGTGGGGGAGCCTGGAACGAGCCGGAGTTGGTCGTCGTCCCGGCGTTCAACGACCGCTCGGGCGGCACCTGGGTGAACGTCGAGGGGCAGGGGTTCCTCGCACCGTTTCTCCCCGCAGCGCTCCCGTCGGCACAGGCGTACCTCACCGACGGAACCCGACTGGGGGAGTACCGGTCGGTTTGAGCCTCGTCGACCCGTTCGGGGCGAGACGTGGCCGTTCCGTGGTGTGGTAGCTCTTTTCACTCACAGACGCACCGAAGTGTTTATATACGACACCGCAGTAGGTAGAGGTACCAGAGCGCCTTCGGGCGTGGTGTACCGTGCGAGGAACGACGACACAGCGTTCTCGACGCAGTACGACTGGACGCAATCGTCTAGCGCCAGCCACGCTCGGAGCGGTGATGGTGTCGAGGTACTAATCATGGCAACGGAATCGGAAGTACTCGAGAGTCACGATCTCGACCCGATGGACGAATCGCGGAACGTACAGCTCGACGACGACAAACTGGAGAACGGATCCAAGGGCGAACTGATCAAGCTCGCCGGCCAACTGCGAGACCGACGCAACGAACTCAACCAGATGGCCTCCGATCGCGCGTCGACGCGTGATGATCTCAACGCGGAGACACGCGAGAAGGTCGACGAGGCACAGGAACACCGCGAGCAGCGGGACGAACTCAACGAACAGGTTCAGGAGCACAAGGAGAGCCGCAACCAGCTCAACGCCGAGGCCAACGAACTGTTCGACGAGGTCGAGGAGATGAAACAGGACCTCGAACTGGACGACGGCAAGTCCATCGAGGAGCTGGAAGAGGAGATCGAGGAGCTGGAGTTCAAACAACAGACCGAGGTGCTCGACGCCGAAGACGAGCGGGAACTGATCGAGAAGATCGAGACCAAACGCGAACAGCTCCAGGAACGCGAGGAGAAGGTCGACCAGAGCGGCGACCTCGAAGAGCTGATCGAGGAGGCCGAGTCCGTCCGGAGCGAGGCGTCACAACACCACCAGAAGGTGACGAAACTGGCAGACGAGGCCCAGGAGCACCACAACGAGATGATCGAGGCCTATCGGGAGGCCGACGAGATCCGTGACGAGGCCGACATCGTCCACGAGAAGTTCGTGGAGGCCCAGGAGTCGGCCGACCAACACCACGAGGACTTCGTCCGCGTTCAAAAGCGGCTCCGCGAACTGGACAAGAAGGAGGAGGAAGAACAGAAGGAGGAACGCGAGAAGAAGGCCGAAGAAGAACGCGAGGAGGCCGAGGAGATCTACCAGAAGTTCAAGGACGGCGAGACCCTCGACACCGAGGACCTGATGAAGCTCCAGAAGACGGGGCTACTGTAGTCGCCGACCGCTGCCCGGCCTGACGCCGGGTGTTTTCTCTCCGGAGCCGGCCGTGGAGTGGCGACACCGGCAAAACGGTAATGTGGGATTGGAGTCGGTGTTGTCAATACGCGACGCTGGTTCCGTCTCGAAGGTCATGTGTCCGAACAGGGTGAGTCGCGCAGACACGGCGAGAAGTCGCTGACCGGCCTGTCTCGTGTTTTCGACGAGCAACAGGTCGCAGAGATGCGGAGTGGTGTCGACACTGTGGACCGAGTCGACCGAGAGGAGACAGAGAGCGGTTCGAGTGACCGTCGGACGTTCCGACAGTTCGTGCGACGCGGAGTTAGGCCAGCGACGCGCCGTCGAAGGCGGTCGCCTCGTAGTCGACCTCCATCAGATCGAGAATCGTCGGCGCGATGTCGTAGAGATTCGTCCCCTCGGGGACGGACACGTCCGGGTCGTCGACCAACAAGGTCGCGTTCTCGAAGCTGTGCATCCCGTTGCGGGGGCCGTGGTAGAACACCCCGTCGTCGTGGGGTTTGAACTTCGATTTCAGGTCGAACCCCTCGTTGGGGATGACCGTCAGATCCGGCGCGATGTCGTCGTGTGCGCCGTCGAACACGTCGTCGCCGACAACGACCCGCTTGGCGACCGGCTCCCCGTCCGGGCCGGTCATCGACTCTAGGTCGTTCTTGAGTTCCGCACGGGTCGCCTCGAACTCCGAGCGCGGCACCACACCGCGGGGTTCGCGGCCCTCCAGGTTGATGTAGAATCGGCCGGGGATGAGCGAGTACGCACGGGCGTCGTCTGCGATGTCGGCGAGTTCCTCGTGGTCGTCGCCCTCGAAGGAGAGCCAGCCGTTGTTCGCGAGCCACCGGTTGCAGTCCACCTCGTAGGTCTCTGTCATGAACCCGTGGTCGGAGGCGACGACCAAAGTCACGTCGTCGGGGAGCATCTCCCGAATCTGGCCGAGATAGTCGTCGACCGCCCGGTAGAACTCGAAGAACTCCTCGGCGTACTCCCCGTCCTCGACGTAGTCTTCGAACAGAAAGTGGTTGACCCGGTCGGTGGTCATGAACACGCCGAAAAACAGGTCCCAGTCGTCCTGGCGCAGATACTGCTCGAAGGCGTCGAACCGGCGGTCGAGCGTCTCGTGGGCGTTCTCGATAAACTCCGACTTGTCGTCTGCGTGGCCCAACTTCGCGTTGGCGTCGATGCGGTAGTTCATCCCGTCGAGCGTCTCCCCCACCTCGTCGGGGTAGGAGGCCTTCTCGATAGACGGGGAGAGGAACCCAGAGACCATCCGTTGGACGTTGCGTTGTGGCGGGAACGTGACGGGGACGTTGAGAACCGTCGCGTCGCGGCCGGCCTCACTCACACGGTCCCAGAGCCGAGTGGCCTGCACGTCCCGGCCCATCGGCACGTAGGTGTCGTACGACCCGGTCTCGCGGTCCTGAAAGCCGTAGACACCGGTCTCGCCGGGGTTGACACCGGTCGTGAGCGCCGGCCAACAGGCCGACGACTCCGGCGGCACGATGCTGTCGATGGCACCGCCGTCACCGTTCTCGATGACCGCCGTGACGTTCGGGAACTCCTCGGGGTGGTTCGCGAGCAGACTGAAAGGTACACCGTCGATGCCGACGAAGGCGACGCGCGGGTCGTCGTCGCCCCTGATCCGGTCGAACAGTCCCATACGACCCCCTTCATCTGGCTGGCCTAAAGCCCTTTACAACCGGTACGAGGCGAACGCCACGGGTCTTGACCCCGTGGATGAAGCCGACAACTCGTGACACAAACCATTAACTCGAACCATCCTAAACAAGCATGATGTGACGGCATAATCCGCGTCTGGCTTAGTCGGCGAAAACAAGCCGGGTCAGACGCTCAGCCGTTGCCACCAACTAGGAGTGGGAGACTCCGAATCCACGTCCCCAGAAATCGAAGATTTCTGGTGTGCGGACGAATCGCGCAGCGATTCGTCAACGCCTGCGGAGACTGCGCTCCCTGTGGATTCCCTCACGGAATCTGCAAAGCGCGTCCTGGAAACAGGAAGCCTCGGGGCTTGACCCCGAGGCACTTCACAACCGTCCGTTCTCACCAGTAGCTGGGAGCAACCGGGGAAACAGGAGAGCGATAGCCCGAAACAGCGACCAGACAGCCACAAAGACAGTGTGGTGCGGAGGCGGTCGCAGGACGGGGGCAGTGCGGCGCGGAGCAGAAGCAGTGCGGAAGCGGCGCGGAACAGAAGCAGTGCGGAGGCGGCGCGGAGACAGTGCGGCGCGGAGGCGGAGCAGAAGCAGTGCGGAAGCGGCGCGGAACAGAAGCAGTGCGGAGGCGGCGCGGCGCGGAGACAGTGCGGCGCGGATGCATAGCAGAAGCAGTGCAGAAGCGGCGCGGAGGCGGTCGCGGACAGCACTACGACAGCAGACACGAGCGCGCCGCGGAGCGGCGCGCTCGCGCCCGCTCACGGGTCGTTCCTCCCCGTTCGCGTCGAGGCTCTCCCATTCGGTCGAGCCTCGCAGTTTTTGATCGACATTTTTTCTCCGGGAGACTGCCTCCGGCAGTCTCCCGCTGAGTGAAAAAGGTCGGTTTTCAGTCGTCCCCGGCCTCTGCGCTCGTCCGGGAGGCGCGTTTGCTCGCGCGTTCGATGAACTCCTCGGGGAGTTCGTCGATCTCGCCGGCTTGAACCCCCCAGAGGTGGGCGTACAGTTCGTCGTTGGCGAGTAGTTCCTCGTGGGTGCCGCGTTCGACGGTCTGGCCCTCCTCCAAGACGACAATCTGGTCGGCGTCCTTGATCGTCGAGAGGCGGTGGGCGATGGCGAAGGTGGTGCGGTTCGCCGTCAGCTCGTCCAACGACCGTTGGATCAGCATCTCTGTTTCCGTGTCCACGTCGGAGGTGGCCTCGTCGAGAATGAGGATGTCGGGGTCTTTCAGCACCGCTCGTGCGATCGAGAGCCGTTGGCGCTGACCGCCCGACAGCTTCACGCCGCGTTCACCAATCTCCGTGTCGTACCCCTCCGGGAGATTGGTGATAAACTCGTGGGCCTCGGCGGCTTTGGCAGCCTCGACGACCTCGTCGTGGTCGGCGCCGAAGCTGCCGTACTCGATGTTCTCCTCGACAGTGCCGTAGAACATGAAACTCTCCTGGGAAACGTAGCCCAGCGACTGGCGGAGGCTGGGGATCGTCACGTCACGCAGGTCGGTGCCGTCGATCCGGATGGCGCCCTCGTCGACGTCGTACATCCGGAGCAACAGCTTCAGCACCGTCGACTTGCCGGCGCCGGTCGGGCCGACCAACGCGACCGTGTTGCCGCCCTCGACATCGAAGGAGATGTCTCGGACGATGTCCTCCTCGTCGTAGCCGAACGTCACGTCGTCGTACTGGATCTGCCCGTCGGTCACGTCTAACGGCTCGGCGTCGGGGTCCTCGACAATCCGGGAGGGCTCGTCCATCAGCCCGAAGATGCGCGCCGAGGAGGCGCGGGCGCGCTGGTACATGTTGATGATCGAGCCGAACTGCGCCATCGGCCAGATGAACCGTTGGGTGAACAGGATGAACGTCGTGAACTCACCCACACGCAGCGTCCCCGTGAACGGGCCCGGTGCCCCGGAGAACACCCACAGCCCGCCCACGACGAACGTCGCCACGAAGCCGACGCCGGCGATGATCCGGAGCGCGGGGAAGAACCGAATCCGGATCGAGATCGCCCCCCAGTTCGCGTCGAAGTAGTCCTGTGAGACATCGTCGACCCGTTCGGACTCGAACAGCTCCGTGTTCGAGGTCTTGATGACCTGGACGCCGCCGAGGTTGTTCTCCAACCGACTGTTGAGGTCACCGACCGTCGACCGCACCTCGGCGTACCGCGGTTGGATTCGCCTGACGAAGTAGTAGGTGAACAGTGCGATGATCGGCACCGGGAGCAACGCGACCAACGCCAACTGCGGGTTGAGCGCGATCATGATCCCCGCGATTGCCACCACCATCACGGACAGGCGGAACACGGAGTTCATCCCCTCGTTGAGGAACCGTTCCAACCGGTTCACGTCGTTTGAGAGGATCGACATCATCTCCCCAGTCTGTTTCTGGGCGAAGAAGTCCATGTTCAGCCGTTGCATCTTGTCGTAGGTGTCCGTCCGGATCGCGTGTTGGATGTTCTGCGCGAAGGAGTTCCACCCCCAGTTTCGAGTCCAGTGGAACGCCGCGCCGCCGAAGAACCCGAACGCGATCAGCCCGATTGTCATCCAGAACTGTCCGGTTCGGGTCGCCGGAATCACGGACCCGACGGCCGCTTCGGTCGCAAACGGCAGAAAGCCGGGGAGAAAGTCCGCCAGGATGGTCGCGTACTCCGAGTCCTGAAAGATCGCGTCGATTGCGAACCCCAACACCAGTGGCGGGATGAGGTCCAACACTCGGGCGACGACACTCGCGATCACGCCGACCACAAACTGCAGTTTGTTCTGACGCCCGTACTCCGCGAACAACCGTCGCATAGGGTTTGACGATTTCTCTCGTAAGTCTTCGAAGGGATCGTCTTCTTCTGCGGGGTGACTCATCGGATACGTGTAACACGTCCGCCGCCGACTAAACGGTTTGCTTCGTTTCGAAATACGGGGGTTCTCGCCGGGCGCGAGACCCGTTCTCGCGGTCGTTCCTGCCGGTGACGGCGTGACCGGCGTCGCCGAGGCGGTGGACGGCGACAGGAGTAAACTGGGCGGCGGCTACACGACGCGGTTCTGGAGTGACGACTCGTCGGCGAGCCGGGCGACGTTCTCCGCGAGGATGTCGGCTGTCCGTTCGTAGTAAGCGGGCGAGTGGCCGGCGTTGTGCGGGGTGATCCGGACGTCCTCGAACCGCCACAGCGGGTGGTCCGGGGGCAACGGCTCCGGGTCGGTCACGTCCAAGAACGCGCCGCCGATCCGGTTCCACCGGACTGCGTCGACGAGCGCGTCCGTCTCCACAACCGGGCCGCGGGCGACGTTCACCAGACTCGCGTGTGACGGCAGGGTCGCGAACAGTTTCCGGTCGATCAACCCCGCGGTCTCGTCGGTGAGCGGGCAGGCACAGACGAGGTGGTCGGCCCCGGCCACCGCCTCGTGGAGGTCGTCGTAGCCGTACACCCGTTCGAGCGGCCCTCCCTTCTCGGGAGTGTGGCGGACGCCGACGCGTTCGACCCCGAACGGTTCGAGGCGTTCGGCGACCGCAGTGCCGATGGCGCCGAGTCCGACCACACAGACCGTGCTGTCGAACAGCTCCCGACACTGGTAGGAGGCCCACTCGCGGCGGTCCTGTTGGCGGGTCGCCCGCCGGAAGTCACGCGCCATCGAGATCAGCGCGCAGACCACGTACTCCGCGACGTTGGGGCCGTGGACGCCCGCGGCGTTCGTCACGGCGACCCCAGCGGTCTCGAATGCAGACAGATCGAGGTGGTTCGTGCCGGCGTACACACAGGCGAGCAGTTCCAACTCCGTCGCGGCGTCGAGGTGTGTGGCCGCCCGACGGCCGGAGCCGGTGGCGACCCGGGCGCGGGACAACGCCGTCGCCTCCGCGTCGGGGGTTTCGGCGAGTGTGATCTCGTGGGCAGGGAGCCGGTCGCGGAGCGCGGCCGCGTAGTCGCTCGCCGGCAGCCCGTGGATCGACTGTCGTGTGACGACGATCTCCATGGCTGGCGTTCGTCGGTGTACCACTCGAAGCTACCGAGAACGCGGTCGGGAGGAGAGTCACAACGAGCGGTACCACGACCCACACCGGCACGTCCGGCCGGCTCCGCCCGGCTTTAGCCGGGGGCGCGGCTACGTGTCGTAGTGAGCCGGATCGACCGTTCTGTCGTCGCCCTCGCCGCTGCCAGTCGGTTCGCCGCCGGAATCCTGATGGGGACCGGACTGGCGTTCTACGTCGGCGAGGCGGGTGGCTCCGCGTCGCTCGTCGGCGCGGTGACCACGGCGTACTTCCTCGGGATGATGTTGCTGTCCCCGTTCTGGGGGGCCGTCGCAGACGTGACCGGGCGGCGACGGGGCGTGTTGGTGGTGACGGGCGTCGCCGCGACGCTGGCGGTGTTGCCGCTCCTGGTCGTTCCGGGAATCGACACGACGGTGACGCTCGGGCCGGTGTCGATCTCGGGGGTGTATCTCCCGATCGGGGTCAGGGGGGTGTACGCCGTCTTCGCCGTCGGCTTCTCCCCGGTGATGTTGACCGTCGCGAGCGCCAGGGGCGGCGACGAGGACCGCGGCCGGTCGCTGGGCTTTTTCAACTCCGCGCGGGCGGTCGGGTTCACCGGCGGGCAGTTGGCCGTCGGCTTCCTGTTGGGTGTGCTCGCGCCGGCGGGGCTGTATCTGGTGATCGCGGTCGCGTCGCTCATCTCGACGGTCGCGGCCGCGTTCGTCGCCGACCCGACACCCACACCCGAGGAGACACCGAGTCTCGGGGCGGTGCTGGCCGAGGTTCGGCGGCGACTGCTCCCGGCGGCGGCGGATCGGAGACACTTCTCGCGCAACGGGCTGGGGTGGCTCTACGTCGCGTTGGCACTGCGCAACACCACCGTCATCGGCGTGATGGGGCTGATGCCGGTGTACCTGCCGGGGCGGCTCGGCTTGACTGAGCTCCAGATGGGGGCGTTGTTGGCGTTGAACCCGGCCGGACAGGTGGTGTTCATGTTGGCGTTCGGCCGTCTCTCCGACCGGGTCGGTCGGAAACCGCTCGTCGTCGGCGGAATGGGTGGCTCCGCGTTGTTCGCGGTGTTGGCCGCGGGCGCGGCGGTCGTCCCCGGGACGCTCGCGCGGCTGGCCGTCGGCGGGGTCGCGTTTCTCGTCATCGCCGCCGCCTTCTCCGCGATGACGACCGGCGCGCTCGCGTTCATTGGCGACGTGGCGCCCGACGACCGAGAGTCCGAACTGATGGGGTTGCGGTCGACGGCAAAAGGTGTCGGCGGCGTGATCGGCCCGCTCTTATTGGGCGGGGTGGCGACGCTGACGAGCTACGAGGCGGCGTTCGCCGTCGGGAGCGGGTTGGCGCTCGTTGCCGCCGGGTTGGCGTACGTCGCGCTGACGGAGAGTCGGCCGGCCGGCGACACGACGCCGACGGTGGTTGTCGACGACTGAGCGGCAGGGCGTGACAGTCGCCTTTTCGGTCCCGCGGTCGTACGACCGAGTGATGCGTGTGGGTTTCGTCACGAACCCCATCGCCGGGATGGGTGGCCGGGTCGGACTGAAAGGAACGGACGGCAAACTCGCGGCCGCACGCGAACGGGGTGCAGAGCCGCGCGCACCGGACCGCGCTCGTCGGGCGTTGGACGCGCTGGCCGACGCCGGCGGCGTGGAGCTACTCGTCTGGGGCTCGCCGATGGGCGCGGCCGCCGCCCGTGAGGCCGGGTTCGATCCGACGGTGTTGGGTGAGCCTGACGGTCGGGACCTGGAGGCCACGGGGCCCGAGGACACCCGCGAGGCGACGCGGGCGTTCCACGAGGCCGGCGCCGATCTCGTCTTGTTCGTCGGCGGCGACGGCACCGCCGCGGACGTGGCCGCGGCGTTGCAGGGGACGGAGACCCCGATGTTGGGTGTGCCGGCCGGGGTGAAGGTGTACTCTGGGGTGTTTGCCGTCTCGCCGGAGGACGCCGCGGCAGTGACCACGCGGTTTGACCGGACACAACGCCGCGAGGTGACGGACATCGACGAGGACAGCTACCGGGAGGGGGAGGTCCAGCCGGAACTGCAGGGCGTGGCGTTCGTTCCCGTCACCGAACAGCTCCAGTCGTCGAAACAAAGCGCCGGCGGGAGCGTCGACTCGCTGGCCGCGGGGGTGGCCGACGAGGCGCGGGCCACCCCCGACCGGACGTACGTGCTCGGCCCGGGGTCGACACTGGCGGCCGTGAAAGCCGAACTGGGGTTCGACGGCTCGCCAATCGGCGTCGACGTCTGGCGCGACGGGGAGGTGCTCGCGCGGGACGCCGACGAGACGACGTTGTTGGAGACACTGGAGTCTGAAGGCGACAACGAGATTGTCGTCACACCGATCGGTGGGCAGGGGTTCGTGTTCGGCCGCGGCAACCCACAGCTGTCGCCGGCGGTGATCCGACGGTGTTCGCTGTCGGTGGTCGCCTCCCGCGACAAGCTCGGCGAGCTCCGGGTGCTCCGGGTGGACACGGACGACCCGCAGTTGGACGAGGAACTGGCCGGCTGGGTGAAGGTCCGTGTCGGTCGCTTCGAGACGCGGATGGTAAAGATAATTTAAAAACAAATTTAATCTGAGCCCGGAGTAACACCGTCCATCTACCAAATATTCTATTTAAAATAATAAAATAAGACATTAAAACGTTAGAAAATCCGATCTAGCATAAGGAGAACTACTAAATGTATCCTCAAGGAAAAAGGTTAATGCAATCTTAGTAGATATTTAAGAACTTCTGAGAATTTTCCCAACAGTACTATTCATAGATCACAATCGATACTATAACAGAATTTTTTTGATACTGTCATCGCATGCTTAAACCCAAATAGCCTATTTTTTCCCCATTTCAAATCTGTTTTGATTTTCAGATACTTGGTATCACCGTAGTTTGGCTTACACGACGGGTCCCACTCGGCAATACTCCCAATTGGAAGCTCTGCGATGCTTTTTGAGCTAAGCTTTGAGGGATTTTTAACCTCAAGTTCGTGATGCGTTTGGCCAGCCCCCTGTATTGTGTCATTTCTGACTGTTGCTCCGGGAATCGTAACACTGGTACCGTATCCGATCGTTCCGGAGGGCCCCGACGGCGACGCTGATATCTGCATGGATACGCTTTTTCTTGTAGCAGTATCACTTGTATGGCCTTGAGGAAAAGAATCTTCTATTAGTTCTTCTCGAGACACTCTGTTGTATGGTTGATCCCAGTCATGATAAACGCTCGCCCCCATATTGTAGTACTCTGATACGCCTCTAGGAGTACAGTACGCGTCTGCATTACTTACATTGCCGTCACACAGTAGAGTTCCTGGTTGCATTTTCACCTTGCTGCGTGCACCTACTCTTGAGTTTTTGCTGGATTTTCTAATATTGATATCATATAATGCTCTTCCAAGAAGAGCCGACCCCGTCACTGTTGGCTTGAAATACACATCGGTTGAACCGATTTGAGTCCACGAGTTCCATGCGATATTGGCGTTTGTACTACTTTCAGGCGACTGTCTTACCTTGTTTTTCTTGTCTCTCAGGAGATTGTCTGCCTTTGCTTGCAGTTCGTTTGTTCCAGACTGCGTATCGATACTATCCTGCTCACTTGGGGACCAGTCCTGTTGTACTGTGTACTGCTCAGTTAATCCCTCATTATTGTTAATAATCGCATTGTACCCGACAATTCTGTCATTCTCAAATGTTTCTTGCAGGTCAAAAGAGCTGCTTTGTACCGAGTTGTCTTCTGCAGGCTTGGTTTCCTTCCGCATCTTGGACCTTACTGATCTAATCTCACTTCTGTTAATCGGGTCGTTGAGAGTTCCCCGAAGAGTTCTATACGAAACCTGCTGGTTTGTTTCTGCACCTACAACTTGTGTTGTTCCAACCGCCGTTGCTCCAGCCCCGAGCATCTTGACCACATCCCTTCTGCTCGCGCTGGTATTCTTTTTTGGCATACCCAGACATAGGTGTAAGTCATAAATAACTTTTGCTGTTTTACTTGTCATTTTCTAACTTTCTCATGGGTGAAATGTTTTAGCCCATATTAATATATAGAGACAAATTTAAGGCCAGCAATGTAATGCACTGGTGTATGGAGACGCGCAAGGTCCAACGGTTGGGGCCGTCGACGCTCGCGATGACACTGCCGGCGGAGTGGACACACGAACACGACGTGGAGAAGGGCCAGGAAGTGTCACTCCGGATGGGTGGGAAAGGGACACTAACCGTGTTGCCGGAGTCGGCGACGACCGAGGACACGCAGGCGACGCTGTGGGCGGACAACCTCGACGCGGACGCGCTCGAACGGGCGATTCTCGCGCAGTACGTGCTCGGCCGGCGGGTGATCAACGTCGAGACGGACGAGGGGCCGTTGGACTCCGACCACATCAACGCCGTCTACCGG
This sequence comes from Haloferacaceae archaeon, assembly GCA_018609965.1. Lineage (GTDB taxonomy): Archaea > Halobacteriota > Halobacteria > Halobacteriales > Haloferacaceae > JAHENP01. The sequence goes on along the minus strand of JAHENP010000034.1, from coordinate 13,692 downwards.
GCGGAAGGGCAGTTGATGGGGCTGGGCGTGATCGAGGAGACGCCAGAGAGCATCGCCATCCGGTGTTCCGTCGACCCGGAGGATTTTACCCTCGACAACCTGCTTCGGCGGTTGGAGTCAACCGGCTCGACGATGCGCGGGGAGGCGGCGAAGGCGTTGGCCCACGGCAACCCGGATCTGGCACAGCGGGCGCTCAACCGTGAACGGCAGGCCAACAAGATCTTCGTGCTCCTCCTCCGATTAATCTTCACCGCGTTCCAGAACCCGAACCTCGCGCGAGCGATCGGGTTACAGTCCGGCTTCCCGTTGATCGGCTACCGGTCGGTCGCGAAGAACCTGGAGCTGATCGCGGACAACGCCGAGGACATCGCCGAGACCGTCCTGGCCGCGGAGACGGACCAACTGGGCGTCGAGTCGTCGACGCTCCGGCGCATCCGGGAGTTCTCCGATCAGGTGGACGAACTCACCGCACTGGCGGTCGACGCGGTCGTCCAACGCGACTACGCCTGTAGCGTGGAGGTGCGTGAACGGTTCGCCGAGCTGAAGGATCGAGAGGCGGAGATTCTCGAAGACCTGCCGGAGATGGACAACGAGTCGTTGCTCCGGGTGCGGGAACTGCTCGTCAGCCTCCAGGAGACGGCCCAGTACGCGATGCGGATCGGCGAGGTCGCCGCCAACCTCGCGCTCAACCAGGACAACGAGTACGTCACGATTTCCTCGGGCGACCCCGAACCCGGGCTCTGAGACCTGCCCCCGACGACGCCGATCACGTCGGGAGAGACGACCCGAACCGGAGTCTGTGTTCGACGCCGCCAACGGCGAGTGCGACGGCGAGGTACACCGGTGCCGAAAGCACCACGAACGAGAGTGCGGGTAGGTCACCCTGTGGCGTCCCTACGGTCAAAAACAGGACAGCAGCCGCAACGACGACAGCCGGCGAGACGAGCCGGTAGCCGACGAGCAACACGGCCGGCAGCCCCGTGACGAGGAGCGACCCACCGACGACAGTGCCGAGGAACAACGCAAACACCGACGGTGACCGCAGGACCACCGACGGGTCCTCGTAGCTGCCCAGCACCGCGAGCAGCGTCGGCAGCCCGCCGAGCACGCCCGTCACCAGTAGCCGCCGTCTGCTCATTCCCGGGGACTGACCGTCACACATCGTCGTCTCGCCTTGCCGTCTGTTCTCTCTTTACTCCTTTGGCGTGGTTCGAATCGAGAAGAGACGCGTCGAGTGTTCGGGGAGACGGTGTCTCTGTCAGCTACCCACCCCTGAAGGGGTGGGCTTCCGCCGTGCTCCGCTGTGATCACGGAGAGTGGCGACGACACCCGTCTCAACACTTCTCCACGGTCAGTGGGTTCCGACACGCCAGCGTGCAGTCGAACCGCGGGTGTTCCGCGAGGTGTCGCACCACCAGTTGACGGCGCGACCCCGTCACCGGCGTGTCGACTGCCGCCGCAGTCTCCCCCAGCTCGGCGGCGGTGAACCGCTCGGGGAGCCGGTCGTACAGCCGCCGCAGGGCCGCGAGCGAGTCAAACACCTTCGCCGGCTCGGCGTCCCGGCGGGCGACACCGTAGCTGCCGTCCGGGCGGAACACTGCCGCCGTCCGTCGGAACGACTCTCGCCCGGCGAGTGTCTCGCCCAACGACGCCCGGAGCGCGGCGGCGTCGGCGCTGGACAGTTCGTGAACGACACCGTCGACCGTCAGGCGGACCCCGTCGTCAGTCGTCGCGACGGAGAACGCGATCCCGAGCCGTGTGACTCTGCACATCTCGTGTGGGTGCGGCGACCGACGAAAAGCTTCCCCCGTCGTGCGGGTCGGTGACACGGGAAGGGGTTGGGTGCCGTGGTCGGCTCGGCGCGGTCGGCAGGCTCGTCGCGTCGGTGGGGTTTGTCGCGTCGATGGGGTTTGTCGCGTCGCTGGAGCCGTTCGTCGCGGACAGCGTCGTGTCGATCACGACACCCTCGGGCGTGTCGCGGGGGACGTAGCCCGCCTCCTCGCCACACTCGGCCGGCCGGCGACACACCGACAGCCGGGGTGTCACCGCCCGGACCCGGTTGGTGCCGGCCGCGACCGGGAGCCGGAGCCGGTAGCCGGTGCCGCCGGCGGGGCCGTAGTCGAGGAAGACGGTCAGCGTCACCGTCTCCCGGCCCGTGACCGTCAGGTTCGTCTCGTTCCCGACTGGCTCGACTGCGCCCGCCAGCCGGACGCTCGCCGCCTCGTCGTCCGGCTCCGCGGCTGTGGCCGCACTGTCGACGGTGAGTGTCAGGTCGAGTCGGTCACCGTCCGGGCGGGCGGCGTAGTACGACTGGTCGTCGGGAGTGGCCAGCCGGACTGAGACGGCGTCGGGGGAGCGTGGGACACCGAGAGTGGCCGCGAGCCGCACGCCGTCGCCGGTCTCGCGGGTGACGGGTTGGAGTCTGGCGGCGACCCGCGACCCCCTGCTGGGGGCCCACTCACCCCGAGAGACGTACCGGTAGAGCTGGCGGTCCGGAACGCTGTCGGCGACGGCAAACGGGCGCCCGTCGAGCGCGTACAGCGTCGACGCGTCGAACTCGGGGTCGTTCTGGAGCGGTTGGTACGGGTGGGCGAGCCAGTCGCCGAACGGGCGCGGGAGCAACACCACGGCGTCGGCGGGCGTCGTCAGCGCCGGTCGGCCGACCCGGTCGAACGGTGGGGGGGCATCCGTGCTCGTCGTCGGGGCGTCACTCGCCCAGTCGCCGGCAGTGTGCGTGTTCGCGGCGGCGTCGTTGGCGTCCACGCCGCCGGCGTCGGTGAACGGTGCGTACGCCGACCGGTAGGTCTGTGTCGCGTCCGTGTTCCGTTCGACCGGCGGGGCGGTGACGGCGACACCCGCGGCGACGACGAGCGCGACGAGTCCGACCGCGACGGCGACGCTCCGTGTCGAGCGCCGGGGCGCGTCACCGGCGAGCCGTGCGTGAACTCGACGGAGCCCGACCGCCGCGAACACCGCCGTCGGGACGAGCAGGTCGTAGTGGTAGTACGGCCCCAGCGACGCGATCAGCCCGTCTGCGGGGAGCGCGAGATCGCCCAGTAAGTTGAGGTTCCCCCAGAAGGCGACGTTCGCGACGACGACACTGCCGACCGTCGCCGCGAGCAGGAGTCGGTGGGTGCGGGTGCGACTCGGCACCGTCTGCCGGAGTCGAGTGATGCCGACGACGGCGAGCAACGTCCCGACGGCGCCCGCGGGCACCCACCGCGTCGCGAGCCGCCAGACGACCTCGGCGTTCGCTCGGATACCGAGTGCGGGGGTGTACGCCCGCTCGTACCCCAGGATCTCCCGTTCGCCGAAGCCGATCCCGTCGCGGGGGGCAAACGCCTCGTACGGGAAGACGAGCGGGTCGCCGGTGACGGCCGCGTTGTACGCGAGCGCGGCGGCGACACCTCCTAAGCCGCCGACGGCGGTGAGACTCTGTCGGGTGACGGTCGGGCGGTGGAGCCCCAACAGTGTTGCGTCACATGCGGCCGCGCGGACACGGCCCCGGAGCGTCCAGACCGCGTGACAGACGAACGGCGCGGCGAAGGCGACCGCGGTGTACGGCCGCGCGAAGAACGCGACGCCGACGGCGACGCCCGCGACCGCCGCCCATCGTTGGCTCCGGTCGCGGTCGGCACGGACGTACGCGTAGACGAACAGGAGGTTCCAGACTGCCGTCGGCGCGTACGGGAGGAACACGCCCGCGTGCAACAGGAACAGTGGGGAGACGAACAACATCGTGGCCGCGAGCAGGCCGACTCGTCGGTCGAACAACGCCGCCGCGAGCGCGTAGGTCAACAGGACGACTCCGGCGGTGACACCGACGAGGCCGAGCCGGGGTGAGCCGACGAGCCAGCCGAGCGCGAACGTCGCGGCCGGCACCGGGGCGTACTTCGGGTACAGCCTCCCGTCCGGGCGTTCGACGAAGAACCACGGCCGGAACAGCTCCGCGGCCGGTGGGTCGAGAAACAACCACCCTTCCAACAACATCGCCGCCTGCGCGAGATACACCCCCTCGTCGTGGTTGACGGAGTGGAACGGAAAGACGAGCGCGCCGACAACAGCAGCGACGACGGCGCCGGCGACCACGAGCAGTCCGGCGAGCGCGCGGTCACGGTCGATTGGGAGCCGGCGGCGGACGGCCGTCCACCACTCGGCGAGCGCACGGAGACGGGGAGCGACCACGGCTCACTCCGTCGGGTACCACGCCAGCGTGTGGTCGGCCGTCAGGTCCACCCGGACCCGGCGGTCGAGATCGAACTCGCTGGCGTGGTTGTGTTCACACCGCACGAGGTCGCCGCTGTCTAACTCCACCTCGTAGACGAACGACGGGCCGGTGTACTCCCGGCCGACGACCGTCCCGTCGCCGGCGACACCCACGCCACTCACCTCACTCGCGTCAGGGGAGCCGGCGGCACCGCCCGCCTCGACGGGTGTCGCCCGGAGGTCGTCCGGCCGGACGAGCACGTCGACGGCGGCGCCGTCGTACTCGTCGGTCAACCCTTGGAGTGTGTCGACGTGGAGTGTCCCCAGCCCGGTGTCGACGCGGCCGTCAGAGAGCGTCCCGGAGAGAAAGCTCGCCTGCCCGATGAACTCCGCGACGAACCGCGACTCCGGGTGTTCAAACACCGTCTCCGGTCGACCCACCTGTTCGATCCGGCCGTCGCTGACGACCGCCACCCGGTCGGAGATCGACAACGCCTCCTCCTGGTCGTGGGTGACGGAGACGGCCGTCACGCCCGCCGCCTTCAGGATGCGTCGCACCTCCTCGCGCATCCGGGTGCGGAGCCGCACGTCCAGATTCGAGAACGGCTCGTCCAACAGGAGTACGTCCGGTTCGGGCGCGAGCGACCGGGCCAACGCCACCCGTTGGCGTTGCCCTCCCGAAAGGTCCTCAGGCGTGCGGTCGCCGTAGTCGCCGAGCCCGACCAACGCGAGCAACTCCTCCACGCGGGCCTCCCGGTCCGCGTCGGGCCAGTCGTCGATTCCGAACGCGACGTTCTCGCCGACCGTGAGGTGTGGAAACAGGGCGAACTCCTGAAACACCATCCCAACGTCGCGGTCCTCCGGCGGAACGAACGTCGCGTGTTCTGCCGCGCCGGCGGCGACGGTGTCGCCGGCGACCCGGACCGTCCCGCCGGTCGGTCTGTCGAGCCCGGCGATCAGCCGGAGGGTCGTTGTTTTCCCGCAGCCGGACGGCCCCAGCAGCGTCAACAGCTCCCCCTCCCTGACCGTCAGGTCGACCGACTCGACGGCCGTCTCGGCGCCGTACTCCCGGCGAACGTCGGCGAGTTCCAACACCGGCGGCGCGTCCGCGTAGCGGTCGCGCCGCGTCGTTCGGTCGCCGCCGACCGTCCGGTCGTCACCGACCGGTCGCGGGTCGACGGTCTGGCGGCCGCCGTCGGTCGACTCTCGTGTCGTGGCAGTGGTGTCGTCTGTCATCGTCTTCGGGTCTGGTCTGTGTGGTCGGTCGGTGTCTGCGTCGGAGTCGTGTTGGATCGGGGTCGTGTCGAGATCGTCGGGTCATGTCGGTTCGTGGTCGAGTGTCGAGAGCGTGTCGGTCCTCAGGTGTTCTCACCGCGGAGGATCACCAACATCGAGACGCTGGAGATAGCGACGAGCACGAGCGCGGGCAACGCCGCCCGGCCGTAGTAGCCCGCCTCCTGCACCCGCCAGATGTAGGTGACGAGGGTGGTGAAGCCGGCCGGTTGGAGCAACAACGTCGCCGGCAGTTCCTTCATCGTCGTGAGAAACACCAGCGCGGCGCCGGCGACGAGCCCGGGCGCGATCAACGGGAGCGTCACCCGGCGGAACGCCCGCCGCGGCGTCTCGCCGAGCGTCCGGGCGGCGCCGACGAGCGCCCGGTCGACCCCCATCACGGACGACCGGGTGGAGCCGACCGCCTGCGGGATGAACCGGACGACGTACGCGAAGATCAACAACGGGAGCGTCTGGTAGAACCCGGGCGCGTACTTCGTCCCGAAGAAGACGAGCGCCAACCCCAACACCACGCCCGGCATCGCGTAGCCGACGTAGGTTGGCCGTTCGATCAGCCAGCCGAGCCGGGAGTCCGTCCGCCCGGAGTAGTACGCCACTGGCACCGCCGCAAGCGTCGTGACGAGCGCCGCCGCCGCCGCGACCGCCGCGGAGTTGAGCCCGAACGTCCACTCGAAGGCGAGCCCGCCGGCCGCGTACCCCGGCCCCGAGCGGACGAGCCACAGTCCTAAGATCCCGACCGGCACGCCCAAGGTGACGATCACGACCGCCGCGAGCAGGCAAAGCGCCGGGACCGTCCACCACCCCAACTCGACGACCGTGTCCGTCGACGTGCGGGAGCCGTAGCCGTCCGCCTCTCCGGGGCCGATCCGTGACTCCAACGCCAGGATCACCGCGGTCACGCCCAGCAGTTGGAGTGACAACAACGTCGCGTGGCTCCGGGCGAAGGTGTTCAGTTCGAGAAAGATCGCCCGCGTGAACGTGTCGAAGTGCATGATCGCGGGCGTCCCGAAGTCCGACAGCGTGTACAACGCGACCAACAACGCGCCGGCGGTCACCCCGGGCGCGATCTGCGGGAGGACGATCCGGCGGAACGCAGTCCGGTAGCCCGTGTCGAGCGTGCGGGCCGCCTCCAACTGTGCGGTGTCAAACGAGAGCAGCGACGCCCGCGTCGTGAGGAACACGTACGGGTAGACGAACGCGGTGAGCACGAGCGCGGCGCCGCCGAACCCGTAGATCGTCGGGATCTCCACCCCGAGCGGGGCGAGCACGCCCGCGAGCACACCCCGCGGGCCAAACGCCGAGACGAACGCGAACGCGCCGACGTAGCTGGGCACCACCAACGGCAACGCGACCGCGACCGTCCAAAATCGCCGGAAGGGGAGATCCGTCTGGACCGTCAACACGGCCAGTGGGACACCTAAGACGACACTCGCGGTCGTGACGACGGCCACGAGCGCGACACTGTTCGTCAGGACAGAGAGGGTGTTGCCCGACACGAGCAGTCGGACGGCGTCGGAAACACCCACCTCGGCGGCGCGCAGCAGGAGCCAGGCGACCGGCGACAACACGGCCGCAGACACCGCCGCCGCGAGCAAGGCGACGGCGGCGGTCGGCTCACCGTCCGCCGTGGTGGAGAGGCGGCGGAGCCGCTCGAACGGACGGCGAACACCGGAGTCGGCTCCACTCCCCGCCATCAGAGCACGCCCACCTCCCGCATCAGTCGGAGTGTCGGTTCGAGATTCGACAGTTTCGACAAGTCGAGTTCCGGCGGCTCCAACTCGTCGATGGTCGGCAGCCCGCCGACCGGCGGTACCCCTTCGACGGTCGGGTAGCCGAACGAGCGGGTGGCGAAGAACTCCTGTGCCTCCGCCGACAGCAGGTGGGCGACGAAGTTCTCCGCGAGTTCGGCGTTGTCGCTGGGGCCGAGCACGGCCGCGCCGGCGACGTTGATCAGCGCGCCCGCGTCGCCGCTGGTGAATGCCAGCTCCAACGGGGCGTCCGGTCGGGCGTCACGCACCCGGAGCGCGTAGTAGTGGTTGGCGAACCCGCCGGCCACCTCGCCGTCGGCGACCGCGTTCGAGGTGAGGAACTCGTCGGGGTACTCCGTCACCGACGGCTGCATCGCCGCCAGCCAGTCGCGGGTGGCCGACTCCCCCTCGGTGAGCCGCATCGCGGTGACGAACGCCTGGAACGCGCCGTAGGTGGGCGCCCAGCCGATCCCGCCGTCTGCGAGCGGGGAGTCGGGGAACGCCATCACGGAGTCGGGCACGTCCGCGGCGGACAGTTGGTCGGTGTTGTACGGGATCGCCCGCGCTCGCCCGGCGTTTGCCACCCACTGGCGGTCCGGGTGGAACGTGCTGGGGACGTTCTCGACTGTCTCACTCGCTAGTTGAGCGGTGAGCCCCTCCTCGGCGACGACGGACAACGAGCCGGCGTCGACCGACCAGAACACGTCGGCAGGGGTCTCCTCCCCCTCGGTGACCAGCTTGTTCGCCTGCTCGGCGGTGCCGCCGGCGTTCGGGACGGCGGTGAAGTCATCGTAGACCCGTTCGAACAACGCCACCAGTTCGCGGTAGAGCCCACCCTCCCCGCCGCCCAGATACAGGGTCAGCTCCCCGGAGAGGTCCGGCAGGTCCGCGATCCGCGGAGCGTCGATCTCCGGGCGTGACTCCACGAGCCGGCCGGAGCCGCGGAAGTCCGAGAAAGCGACCTGGCCCGCGTCGGCGCCGCCCGACCCGTCCGACTGGAGGCCGGCACAGCCGGCGAGTCCGGCCGTCGCGGCACTCCCGACCGCCGCGAGGAACCGGCGTCGACCGCGCGACGACTCGTCTCCGTTCACACCCGATTTAGGCGCGCCTAAGCGATTTAACATCTGTGGTCTCTCCCGCCGTTGGTCGGTGGCTGTCGTCTCCGTGGTGTCTGCCGTGCGGTCCGTCTCCGTCGTGTCGTCAGTGTCGTGTGTCATCGTGTCGCGGTGGCTGTGGTTCGGCGTCTCGTGTGGTGGTTCGGCGTCGCTGGCGCGGCGGTCAGTCGTCCGTCGCTGGCGCGGCGGTTAGTCGTCCGTCGCTGGCGCGGCGGCGTCGCGCGCGGCGACCGGGCGTGGCTCCTCGCCGTCGAGTGCGGCCAGACAGTCGAGCCAGTCGCGGAGATACTCCCCGCAGTAGTTGAGGAACTCCCCGTTCTCCCAGTCCTCGAAGCTCCCGTCGGCGAGCGCGTCCGCGACCGCGCTGGTCACGGCGCGGTACGCCGCAGTGGTGTCTTCGGGGATCGTCTCGGGTTCGGCGTCGTCGATCACTTCCCAGACGTGTTCGTTCAGCTCCAACCCGGACACCTCGTTGGTGAGGTCCCCGAACGTCGACCGCGGCGCCTTGTCGTGACGGCACAACGGCCGGCCGTTGTAGATCCGCCGGTCGAGCAGGTCGACGGCCCGCTTCAGGAGGAGCCCCGACCAGATGTCGTCGAACCGACCCACCGCCCAGGGGTTGTCGTCCATCGGGAACTGGTAGAACGCCGGCACCACCTCCCGACGGAAGGCGAGGTTCATCGAACAGACGGTGAGGTAGTTGCCCCGCGCCGCCAGGAAGTCCTCGCCGTAGTCGTCGGCGGTCGTCCGGGTCTCCGCCTGTCCCTGCAGGTCCCCGTCCATCAGGATGCGGACCGCGTCGAGGTCGGGGACGTTCGTCCACAACCCCTGTGAGGCGACGACCGCACCCCGGTCGACATCGACGGTCGACTCCGTCGTCGTCTCGTCCATCGCGCTGTACGGGTAGCCGCGTGGGTACAGCCCGTGGTCGTCGACGTTCTGGCCGAGCACGTTCACCCACTGCTCGTCGGAGGCGTACGCCGGCAGCTCCCCCTCGTACCCCAGATTCGCCATGTGGCGCCCGAAGAAGTCCACGTCGTCGTGTGGCCGGGTGTCGTCGTCGATGAACAGTCCGAGTTCGTACCCCTCGGCCCACAGGTACAACAGCCCGAAGGAGGTCTGTGCGTGACTCGCCGCCGGGATCAGGTGGTCGTACGCCGACAGCCCGTGGTCCGTAAACCAGGCGTCGCGGGCCGCGCCGTCGAACACGCGCCCCGAGACGCCCAACCCCGTGAGCATCTCCCGCATCGCGTCCGTGTCACAGAACCCCTCGGTGACGAGCACGAAGTGGAGCCTGTCCGTCTCGAACCCGTGATCGCGTGCGTTGGCGACGTAGTCGCGAACACACTCCCACTCCCGAATCGTCGGGACGATCACGCAGATCTCCGCGTCGACTGTCGGTCGCGCGCCCGTCTCGGGCGCCTCGCGCCTCTCCGTCATCACCAGTTCGTTGTTTAGGCTGGCCTAAAGTGGCTGTTGGTTCGGAACGGGACCAGGGGAGCGAGCCCCGTCACAGAACGTAACGTTCTGTTACAGTCCGTAACAGTCAAGCCGGCGCGGCGACGACGGCACGGTGTGTCCGAGACAGTGCGCGTTCGCGACGGCGACTACGAGCAGATCGAGGCCGCACAGGCGGTGTTGGGGCTGTCGTTCCCGGAGACGGTGCATCTGGCGCTCAACACGGAGCTGTTGGACGGGAGCCCGGCACAGAACGCCCGGCGGGCGATCCAGAACTACTACGCGTTTGTCCTCCCGGAGTACGACGACCCCACGCAGGTGCCCGTCGAGGAACTCTCACTCGACAGCGCCGACCAGGCGAAAACCGGGATGACCATCGGCGCGGAGAAACGCGCCAACTGGGCCGCCGAACAGTAGTCGGGCAGACGGGCGCGTCGAGCAGTCACCACGCCGACGGCGGGCGGACGCTCCCGGCGGTCACCCGGAGGAACCCCACCGCCCCACGAGTCCGGACGGTCGCGGTCGTGATCCGGTCGAGTTCCGCGTGGGCGGCCGCCACACGTCGTTCCAGCCGCTCGACCGGCGATCCGTCGGCCTCACCCGGCGCGCCGGCACGCACCGCCACCCGAAACAACGGGTTCAACGGTCGGGCGAGTGGCGCCGTGGTCCGTTCCAAGTTCGCGAGCGCGAGCCGCCCGCCTGCACCGACGAGCCGCCCCCACCTCCGGACAGCCGCGGCCGGCTCCCGCAACATCCCGACCAGAAACGTCGCACACGCCACGTCCACCCGCTCGGCGTCGACCGGCGGCCGGGTCGCGTCACCCCGCAGAAACGTCGCCCGGTCGCGCCACGGCGGCTGTCGGCGGCGCAGGCGACGCCGGGCGACCCGCAGGACGCCGGCAGCGAAGTCGACACCGACGTACCGCCCGGTTGGACCGACCGCTCGACAGAGCGGCGCGGCGTTCCCACCGGTCCCGCAGCCCAGATCCAACACGGTCCCGCCCGGCGGTGGCGCGAGTGTCCGGGCCACCCGGCGCCGGACGCGACCGACGCCGGGCGCACGCGCGAGTCGGTCGTACAGCCGAGCGAAGGCGGTGTAGAACGCGGGCGCGTCCACGGGACTCACCGCCTCACAACGCCTCGCGGACGGTGTCGACCACCGACGGGGCGTCCGAGCCGAGCACGTAGACGATCGGCTCGATCCCGAAGCCGCCGGTCTGGTAGACGACGACCGTGTCGTCGCTCGGTGCTGCCGTCTCCAGTGCCGTCCGAACCGCGTCGACCCCACCCTCGGCGTCGAACTCGACGGTCGGGTGGCCTGCCGCCGACAGCTGGGCGACCGTCTCGGGGTCGTACGCGACGTCGATTGCGGCGTTCGCGCCGACCCCCGTCTCCCGGGCGGCCAACAGGAGGCCGGCGACGTGTTCACTGACGCCAAACTCCGGGTCCGCCGGCACCGCCGCACGGCCTTTCACGTCGAAGATCCGGCCGGGCACGGCGGCCACGTCTTCGACCGTCTCCGCGTCCGGGGTCGCCTCGACGAGATTCGACCCCACGTCCGGGACAAGCATCGCGAACCCCGACGTGTTCCGGACGGTCCGCAGCCCTCGCCGGACGGACGCCAACGCCCGTTCTCTGGCTCGCGCCTCGCTGTCCGGGTCGTGGACGGAGAGGTCGTACTCTGCGTCCGCCAACGCCGGCATCTCCGACTCGTGGAGATCCGCGAGCAGTTCCCCGTCCTCCAGTTCGCGGATCAACACCTCCAACTCGATCAGCGCGGCCACCCGGCTGGTGTCGCCAGACGCCAACCCGGCGGCCACCTCCGTGACAGTCTCCTGCACGCGGTCGTCCGTCAGGATCGCCTCCGTCTGGCTCACGTCGCCGTGGGCGTACTTCGAGACGGCCGACTGGCTGATCCCCAGGGCGTTGGCCACCTCCCGCTGGGTGAACCCGTGGTCGCGCAGTTCCTCCGCGAGCATCGACCGCACGGTCGGGAGGAACTGCTCGACGACCACTTCCTCGACGAACTTCACGACTCCTCACCCCCGAACTCCGGGTCGTCGCCGATCCGGGAGACCTGTGGCCCGCTCTGGCCTTGGTACTTCGAGTCCCGGTCGGCGCCGTACGGCCGGTCGGCCGGGCTCGTCAGCCGGGTGAACGTCAACTGCGAGATGCGCATCCCCGGGGTGAGCGCCACCGGCGCGTTCCCCAGGTTCGACAGTTCGAGCGTGATCTGCCCCTCGTAGCCGGGGTCCGCCAGCCCGGCGGTGGCGTGGACCACCACCGCGAGCCGCCCCAACGAGGACCGCCCCTCGACGTGTGCGACCAGATCCGGCGGGATCTCGACCCGTTCACGGGTCGTTCCGAGGACGAAGTCCCCCGGGTGGAGAACGAACTCCTCGCCGTCGGGGACGTGGCCCTCTCTGACGTAGTCGTCCACCTCGCCCGCGTCGTCCGGGTGGATACACGGGATGTTGGTGCGCCGGAACTCCAGAAACTCCGACCCCAGACGCAGGTCGACGCTGGCGGGCTGGACCTGTCTGTCGATGTCCGCCAACGGCTCGACCACCAAGTCGCCGTCACGGAGTCGGGCGAGAATGTCCGTGTCCGAGAGGATCATCGGCCGAAGCCAGTCGGCGAGGGAACCTAACTCACACGGTCGCACCGATCCGTGACGACGCGCTCGCACCGACTCGTGACGACACACTCGCACCGACCGGCGGGGGGGCTCACACCCGCGGCTCGAAGTACCGTCGAAGCTCAGCTCCGAACGGCACCGCGAGATCGGGGACCGCCGCGTCCGCGTGGACGGTGTAGCTGTCCGCCAGCGCCGCCTCGATCTGTGCCCCCAGCGCGATCTCGGAAAATCCCGTCTCCCGAAGGAACGTGACCGCGTCCCGGTACGCACGGTCGCGCTCGACAACGTAGCGGTCGTCGTCGAGAAACGGCCCACACGACTCGCTGTCGGTGTACGCGTCGTAGAACCCCGCGGCGTGGTCGCCGACGTGGACCGGCGGCCCCTTGTGGCGTTCGACGGCGGGGATCGTCCGGCTCGCCAGTTCGAACAACAACACCGCCCGCCGCGGCTCGTCGCCGTCGTGGGGCGCCGCGAACGTCGCCGACCGGAACACGTCGAACCCGCGGTCGTCGAGTTCCCGTTCGATCCCCGCAAGCGACCGGCGCAACTGCGGGTACAGTTGGTCGTCGACGACGGCGGGCGCCCGGAAGTCGACGGCGACGGGGTCGGTGCCGCGACGGTCGACGTACTCACGCACGTCTGCGGGGTCCAACGGCGCCGGCTGCCGCAGCCGGAACCGGTCGGGGTCGGGGTCGGCCAACAGTCGGCGGGCGTGGTGTTGGAGCCGGGCGACGTTCTCGGCGGCACACACCGCCGCGACGTTCCGCTCGGGGTCTGTGGGGTCGACAACGACCAACGGGTCGTCGAACGTCGCCGTCCCGTGGTCCTCGGGGTCGAACCGCACCGGCGGCTGCCAGTCGGCGGCGGCCCGCAACAACGGTTCCAGTCCGTCGTGTGCCGCGACGAGCAGTTCGGTGAGATACCCCGAGAACCCACGCGTGCGGAGGTCGCTGCCGTACGCGCCGACGGCGGTGAGGAACTGTTTGAACACGCGCACGTCTGCCGCCAGCTCGTCGTCGAGCACCCGTTCGAGGTAGGCGGTGTGGAACGGCGTGCGGTCGACTGCGGTCCGGCCGTCGGTGGCGGTCTCGACGTCGAAACACGGCACCAGATCGACATCGAACCCCTCGTGGGTGCCGCGGACGTACGGGTGTTCGGCGTACTCCTCGACGCCCTCCGGGAGCACCGCGTGGCCCACTTGGAGCCCGAACCGTTCCAGTTCCTCGCGGTCGAG
>JAHENP010000033.1 GCA_018609965.1 Haloferacaceae archaeon | reverse complement strand
CGTGTCGGCCCCGCGGCTCGCGGCCGCGTGGGCCGCAGACGACCCGGCGGGCCCGCCGCCGACAATCGCCACGTCGACTCGCTTCATACTGTATCGAGGGATCGTGTCAGTATTAAACGTCCCGAAGCCGGGCGCGAACGGTTCGTTGGGCCAGCAATCACTCGCACAAGACGTATGTCGTTGTACGACGGAGGAGACGTATGAGCACGGACTTCACGCGGAGTGTCCGGGCGGTCGCGGGCGCTGCGGACGGCACGGGCGTCGTCGACTGGGACGGCGTCCGGGAGGCCGCCAAGGGAGCGACGGACCCCGGCGAGTTCGACCTCTCGGAGACGGAACGGGCAGGGTTCGCCGACGACGTGCGCGCGGCTCGCGAGGGACTCCGGGAGACCAGCGGGGTCTCGTTTCCCCTGCCGGACCGGATCGAGGTGCAGAACCGCCACCACTGGATCGACGCCAACGTCGACACGTTCTCGCGGCTGATGGCGCCGTTGGAGGACGCCGACGGCGGCCTGTTCCCGGGTGTCGCCCGGTCGGTCAACACCGGGACGATGGCCGTCACGCTCGCGTTCCTCGGCCGGAACGTCCTCGGCCAGTACGACCCCCTGCTGATGGCCGACGGGGACGGCGACCACGGCTTGTACTTCGTCCGGCCGAACGTCCGCCGGGTGGCCGACGAACTCGACGTGGCGTACCCCCGGTTCCGGCGGTGGATCGCCTTCCACGAGGTGGCCCACGCCGCCGAGTTCGGCGCCGCGCCGTGGCTGTCGACGTATCTGGAAGACCGGATGCAGACCGTCGTCGACTCGGTGGCCGACGGCCGGTTCGACCGCTCGCAGGTGACGGAGATGAACACCGCGATGACCGCCGTCGAGGGGTACGCCGAACTCCTGATGGACCGGGCGTTCGACGAGGAGTACGGCGATCTCCGCCGGAAACTGGACGACCGCCGACAGGGGGGTGACGACCCGATCACCGGGCTGTTGAAGCGCGTTCTCGGACTCGGGATGAAACGCGAACAGTACGAGCGCGGCGCGGAGTTCTTCGCGACCATCGCCGACCAGACCGACGTGGCGACCGCCTCACTCGTCTGGGACCGCGCCGAGAACCTCCCCACCGAGTCGGAACTCGACGACCCCGACCAGTGGGTCCAACGGGTCGTCTGAGGCCGGCAGTCGCGACGACAGCTCTTTTACTCGACGCTGTACTCGTCTTCCCCGATGTCGATCGTGTCGCCGTCGTCGGCTGCGTCGCCGGCCGCGTTGTCGCTGGTGCCGTCGCCGAATGCATCATCGACGGTGTCACTGAACCCGTCGGTGTCACCGAAGACAGTGCCACTGCCGCCGTCGTCGTCACCGGGGAACCCACCGACGTAGACGTTGCCGGTGGCGAACCCGTCGGTGCGTTCGTCGAGGTACGGCGTGACGACGTACCGCGACAGCAGTTCACGGAAGACGATCCGACTCGGTGAGAGGGCGAACAGGAACCCGAGCGTGTCCGTGACGAGCCCCGGCGTGAGCAGGAACGCGCCCGCGGCGATCAGGAACGCGCCGTCCAACAGCTCGTCCGTCGGTGGCTCCCCGCCGGCGACCGTCCGCTGGAGCTTCCGGAGGGTGTGGCGCCCCTCGGCGCGGACGAGCAACATCCCGACCAGTCCCGTGAGGACGACCAACAGGACGGTCTCGACCCCGCCGATGGCGCCGGCGACGAACACGAGAAACGTCGCGTCGAGCAGGGGAATCCCCAGCAGCCCCGCGATGACGTATCTGGTGCGGACCATACCCCCGTTTTCACAGCTGTGGCGTATCAGCCTTTTCGTCGGTTGCTGACTCTGTGTCCGTGACCGGTCGGGACACCACGCCACAGCCGGGGGCGACCCGCGGGATTCATCCGCGAGCGACACGGAGAGCGGTCGTGACCGACGACAGCGTGCAGACGGGGCCGGCAGACGACTCCCGGGTGGCGTGGCGCGAGTGGGGGCCAGAGCCGTTCGCGGACGCGGCCGCGAGCGGGCGCCCGGTGTTGGTGTTTCTGACGGCGACGTGGTGTGACGACTGTCACGAGATGTTGGCGACGACGTTCGCGGAGCCGCGAATCGCCGCGAACGTCTCTGACGGGTTCGTGCCGGTCAAGGTCGACATCGACCGCCACCCGCGTGTCCGGGAGCGGTACAACATGGGTGGGTTTCCGTCGACGGTGTTCTGTACGCCCAACGGGGAGCTGTTGACCGGCGCGACGTATCTCGCGCCCGCGGGGTTCCGCGACATCCTCGATCAGGTCCGGCAGAGCTGGGACGCCCGCGGCGCAGACGCCGGGCGGGTGCCACGGGCGCTTGCTGGCAACCCCACCCCCGACGGCGAGCTAGACGAGTCGATCCCGCGTCACTTCGCCGGCCAACTGGACGAACAGTGGGACGAGGAGTTCGCGGGCTGGGGGACGGACGCGAAGTTCCCGCTCCCGGACACTGTCACGTTCGCGCTCAAACGGGACCGCCGGCGGGCGACACAGACACTGGACGCGATCCAGACGAGTCTCCAAGGCGTCGACGGCGGGTTCGACCGGTACGCCGCCGGCCGCGACTGGTCTGACACCCACGAGGAACGGTTGTTGATCGACAACGCGGCGCTCGTTCGGGCGTTCGCACACGGCTACCTCTACACCGGCGAGGCGGGCTACCGGACGGCGGCGACGGACGCGGTCGGCTTCCTCCGCGGGCGGCTCCGGGTCGGCGACGCGTTCGGCGGGAGCGTCGGGCCGGGCGGCCAACGGCGCGATCTCACTGTCTACGCCGACGGCAACGCACTCCTCGCGGAGGCGTTGGCGACACTCGCCGCCTACACCGACGACGAGGACACCAAGCGGGACGCCCGAGAGGTGTTGGCACACCTCCGGACGGAGCTGATCGACGACGACGGTCGGGTGCGACACTTCGCCGACGACGACGCGCCGGCGGACCTCCTGGCGGACGGCGCACACGTCGTGCGGGCGTTCACGACCGCGGCACAGGTGTTCAGCGAGGGGGTCGAGACGGCACGGACGGTCGCCGACCGACTGCTCGCGGAACTGGGTGACGCCGACGGGTTCCGAGACGGCCCCGCCGCCGGGGTGGGGCTGCTCGACCATCCACTCCGTCCGATCGACGACACAGTGACACTCACAGAGGGGTTGCTCGATCTGGCGGCACTCACCGGGGACGACCGCTACCGCGAGCGTGCCCGGCGGGCGCTGGCGGCGTTTGCGGGTGCCACCGACCGGATGGGCGCACAGGTCGCGGCATACGGCGGCGCAGTCGACCGCCTGCTGAACGAGCCACCCGTCGTTGCCGTCGGGACGGAGCCGGGGTCGGACCTCCACCGCGCGGCACTGCGTGTCGCGGACCACGAGACGGTGGTCGTCCCCGACGCCGCAGACGCGCCCGAGGGAGCGGCGGTCGTCCGCGGTGACGACGGCGACCCGGCAACCGAGCCCGAGACACTGGTCGAACGGGTCGCGGACGCGACGAGCCGCGCCGCGGGTACGAGGAGTTAAGTTCTGGACCCACCCAACAACGGGTATGACCGACCGACCGTTGGAGGTGGGAGGGTGAGCCTCGGCCAGACGGTCGCCTCAGACCGCCAGCTCGCCAGACTCCTCCAGATCGGCGTGGTGTTGGAGGAGATGGTGGAGGCGAGCGCCCACCACCACGTCCGAAAGCGGGACGCGGAGCTCGACGAGCCGGTGGCGGCGTTGTTGGAGGAGGCGGCCACGGAGTCTGCGCGCCACCGTGAACGGTTGGAGGCGTTGATCGCGGAGTTGGACGCCGACTCCGTCGCCTACGAGGAGATCCAGACACTCGTCGAGGCACAGTACGCGGCCGCCGACGAGTTCGACGACGTGTTGTACGACCAACTGTGCAACGAGGAGACGGCGTACAAGTTCTACGACGACCTCCTGGGCGCACTGGGTGCGACCGACGACGAGACGACCGACGCCGTGTCGACCGGCGAGGCGAGTGCCACCGTGCTGGCCGACGAGACGGCCATCTCCGTCGACCGCGACCGACTGGTCGCGACACTCCGAGAGATTCGCGCCGAGGAGGCCGACGGCGTCGAGACGGTGACCGACATGATGGAGCGACGAGCATGAACACGGCAGACCAGTACCTGAAGGCGATCTACCTGATCCAGGAGGTGGAGGACGGCCCCGCCTCGACGGGCGACGTGGCCGACGCACTGGAGGTGAGCCCCGCCAGCGCCAACGAGATGATCGGCAAACTCGAAAACCGCGGGCTGGCGGCCCACGAGAAGTACAAGGGTGTCGACCTCACCGACGAGGGGATCGTCCGCGCGCGTGACGCGCTGTCGAACTACTGTATCATCGAACGGTTCCTTGCGAACGTCCTCGAAGTCGAGGCGTTCCGCGTCGAGGCGCGGTCGTTGGAGGCGGTGATCGACGACACCGTCGCCGAGCGACTCGACCGACTCATCGACCGGTCGGAGCAGTGCCCGGACTGTTTCGACGCCGACACGGACGCGTGTGCGTTGTTGGATCTGGAGGAGGTCGGGGCGGACTGACGGGCGACGAACAATAGACTCTTGTACGCCGCCGAGTTACGTGTCGTCTGCGTAGCTCCGTGGTGTAGTGGCCAATCATACGGGCCTTTGGAGCCCGTGACGGCGGTTCGAATCCGCCCGG
Organism: Haloferacaceae archaeon; assembly: GCA_018609965.1. Lineage (GTDB taxonomy): Archaea > Halobacteriota > Halobacteria > Halobacteriales > Haloferacaceae > JAHENP01. The sequence continues at coordinate 2,435 of JAHENP010000033.1, read as the reverse complement.
AGCTATGGAGAACTTACAGTTCGTCTCCGAAGGCTTGGACGAACGGGAAGATGATCTCCTCGTGGTATTTCATAATGTTGTCGACTGGGTAGACGGCATCCTCTCTGGTCTCTTCGAAGCGAAAGTACGTGTCAGTGAAACTGTAGCTCGGTTCGCCGTCTCGGTCACGACCTCTCAGTGCCGGGTCGTCGTCGAGTTCTGACGGACTCACAGACAGGACGACACCAGTCTCCTCGTCGTGTTCTGCGTTGAACCCGTCGTTCGTCCCGTGAACGACGGCGTTTCTGAGTCCACGGAGGTAGGTAAATCGTGTCATCACCTTGTCGCAGGGCCGGTTCCAATCCTCACGACCGCCGTCGTCGTCCCAGCGTGAAAACGCATTGCGCATTGGTGGCTGGAGTTTGATTCCTTCGAATTGCTCGTCGGCTGCCGACGAGAAGCACACCCGTATCGCCTCGATCAGCCTGTACACGGCCGACAGGTACCGGGAGAGGAAAATTCGTGCCCTGATCCGTGGTCTGTCCGCGTTGATGCCGGCAATGTACCTGTACCGATCGTTCGAAACTTGTTCGAAGTTTCGACAGATGCCGTCGTACTCCTGCCCGAGCTGGTAGACTGCACCGAAAACTGTCTCCTCTCGGCAACCCCGCAGTCGATGGTTGTCGTAACTGCTCTCGGTGCACGCCTCGTACACCGCCTCCACCGACGGTTCGTATTTCATACCACACAATCTGGAGATGGATCTATAAAGATGTTTTTACAACACGGCTAGAGATGCGCTCACTCCGGCTTGAGCGATTCTTCTAGTTTCTCGCCGATCCGATCGTAGAACTCCTCTCGGCTCTCCTCGCCGTCGGTTACCTCTTGTTTACCGCGACACTGCCCCACATCTGTGGTCTCGTCTAGATCCGACTCCACGTCACTGTCTGCGTCAGGAGATGGTGGCTGCATGGACCAGAGCATAACACCGGGTGAATATAGTGTCTTTGTAAGATTACTTTCAGTATCAGTGTAGTTACAACGGACACGCCAACTCCAGTTCGTACCGGTCTGCTCGGTCCCGCAGCGCCGGCACACGCTCGGCGAACTCCTCGGGTTCGTGTGCGTCCGACCCGAGCGTGAACGGGAGCCCGCGTTCCAACAACACCTCGAACACACGCCCCTCGGGGTGGAAGGAGGCGGGTTTGTCGTCGTCCTCGAACCGGCCGGCGTTCAGCTCCGGCACCGTCCGAGAGCGTTCGAACGCGTCGGCGACCATCTCGGCGTGTTCACACGTCGTGAACCCCGACAGCTGGGGGTGTGACTCCACGATGTCGACGTGCGCGGCGATTTCGAACAGCTCGGAGTCGACCAACGAGACGACCGTCTCGTAGTAGTCGTCGACGAACGCGCGCCGGGCGGCCTCGCCGCCGTCGAACGGGTCAGACGGGAAGACGTACTGGTCGCCGATGTAGTGGACACTGCCGAGCGCGTAGTCGAACCCCGCCTCGTCGAGAAACGCCGCGATCTCGGATTCGACCGCTGGATCGTAGTCCACCTCGACGGCGTCGAAGATCGTGAGTTCCGTCTCGTTGTCGAGCGCCGACAGTGTCTCTCGCCGCCGTTCGTAGGTGAGATCGAAGTTCCGGCCGTACCGCGCCCGTTCCTCGCCGGTCGGTCCCCCGAGGTTACAGTGGTCGGCGAAGCCGACGGCACTCACGCCCGCCTCCGCGGCGGCCGACAGCATCGGCTCGAAGTGGCCGCCGTCGGAGTACAGCGAGTGGACGTGGTAGTCGTACACGAGTCACGTTCCACACGCCGGGGGTAAACACTGTTCGTCTGCGGCACGATTGTCGGGAGTCTCTCGGGCGTCGCCGTGGTGTGACTGCTCGGCCGCCACCGTAGACCGACTCAGGCCTCGACGAACTCGTCGTCGTACTCGCCCTCGTCGATGCGGTCTTTGAACTCGCGGGGATTGTTCCCCTCGATCGTGACGCCAAGCGACGTACAGGTGCCGACGATCTCCTTGGCGGCGTTCTTCAGGTCGTAGGACAACAGGTCCGACTGTTTCTGCTCGGCGACCGTCTTGATCTGGTCGACGGTCATGTCGGCGACGAACTCCTCTTGGGGTTCGCCGGACCCGGTGTCGAAGCCGGCCTCGTCTTTGACGAGTTCGGCCGTCGGCGGCACACCCACCTCGATGTCGACGGCGCCGTTGTCCTCGTACTCGACGGTGACGGGTACCTCCATCCCGTCGAACGCCGCCGTCTCGTCGTTGATGTCCTGCACGACCGCCTGCACGTCGACCGGGGTCGGCCCCAGCTCCGGGCCCAGCGGCGGTCCAGGGTTCACCTGACCGCCCGGGACGAGCACTTCGATAGATCCAGCCATACCTGTTGTATCCCCCTGGGCGGAGTTTAAGCGTTGTCTTCTCTGCGCGGCCGTCCCGATGGTGG
>JAHENP010000032.1 GCA_018609965.1 Haloferacaceae archaeon | reverse complement strand
GTCCTGACGGTGACGCCCGCCGCCGCCAACGCCGCGACGAGCCGTTCGTGTTCCCGTCTGGCGGCGTCCAGTGAGAACCCCCTGCGAAAGAGGTTCGGCAACGGGTCGACCACGCCGGCGAGCGTCTCGAAGCCGGGTTCGTGGACCCGGACGGCCGCCAACGGCTCCCACTCCGCCTCGACGGTCTCCTCCATCGACGGCCCGTTACCAGTTCACGCACAAATAACTATTCGTATGTGAAAAAACGCTCACACGAACGGCGTTGGCGCCTCGTCGGTATCTATCACGGACAACTATTGAGTTTTCGCGGGCAACGTCAGCAAGGAAAGTGAGGCTCTTACCGGCGGACCACCAAGCGCGACGCGACGGTGCGCACGGAGACACGGAGTCACGAACCCAGGAGACAACACATGAGACACACACGACGACCGCGGTCGCGAGGAGACGACGCGAGACGAGGGAGGTGTGGTCGGTGACGGACGGCGGGTTGTTCGCGCCCGACCGGGTGGCCGTCGTCGGCGCAACGGAACGCGAGGGGTCGGTCGGCCGGGCGGTGACGGCGAACCTGTTGGCCGACTTCGACGGCGAGGTGGTGCCGGTGAACCCGAACCGGGAGACGGTGTTGGGGGAGCCGTGTGTGGCCTCCGTCGGCGACAGCGGGGCGGATCTGGCGATCGTCGCGGTCCCGCCGGCGGTAGCCGTCGAGACCGTCCGCGAGGCGGGTGAACACGGAATCGACGACCTGGTGGTGTTGACGGCCGGCTTCGGCGAAACCGGGAGTGAGGGTGCCGCACGCGAACAGGAACTCCGGGAGATCGCCGCCGAGTACGATCTCACGCTCGTCGGCCCCAACAGCCTCGGGATCGCGAGCACGCCGGTCGGGCTGAACGGGACGTTCGGGCCGTCGATGCCCGACTCGGGGTCGATCTCGTTCATGAGCCAGTCGGGGGCGTTCGTCACCGCGGTGATCGACTGGGCGTTCGAACAGGACATCGGGTTCCGACACGTCGTCTCGTTGGGCAACAAGACGGTCGTCGACGAGACGGACCTCGTCGCCGACTGGGGGGACGACGACGGGACGGACGTGATCGTCGGCTATCTGGAGAGTGTGGTCGACGGCGAGGCGTTCGTCGAGACCGCCCGCGAGGTGACGAGCGACACGCCCATCGTGGTGATCAAGTCCGGGCGGACGGAGGCGGGTGCGGGCGCGGCCGCGAGCCACACCGGCGCGATTGCGGGCAACGAACGCGCCTACGAGGTCGGACTCCGAGAGGCGGGCGTGTTGCGCGCCGGGTCGGCCGGCGAGCTGTTCGACGCCGCCCGTGTGTTGGCCGGCCAGCCGTTGCCGGAGACGGACGGGGTCGCGGTGGTGACCAACGCCGGCGGCCCGGGCGTGATGGCGACGGACGCGGTCGGCGACGCCGAGTCGTTGTCGTTGGCGGACCTGTCTGACGAGACGGTCGACGCGCTCGGGGAAGCGTTGCCGGCGGCGGCCAACCGGTTCAACCCCGTCGACGTGATCGGCGACGCGGATGTCGAACGGTTCCGGGAGGCGTTGCGGGTGACACTCGCGGACGACGGCGTCGGCGCGTGTGTGGTGATCGCGGCGCCGACGGCGACGCTGTCGTTCGAGGCGCTCGCGGAGGCGGTCGTCGACGTGCAACGGGAGACGGAGCTGCCGGTCGCCGCCTGCCTGATGGGCGGCGAGCAGGCGAGTGCCTCCAGCGAGACGTTGTCTGTGGCGGGTGTCCCGACGTACTTCGACCCCTCGCGGGCGGTCGGGAGTCTCGACACCCTCGCGCGTTACCGCGCGGTACAGCGCCGCAAGACCGACGACCCGGCGCGGTTCGACGTGGACCGCGACCGGGTCCACGAGATCCTCTCGCGGGTGCGTGACCGCTCGGACAACCGACTGGGCGTAGAGTCGATGGGGATTCTCGACGCCTACGGCGTCCCGACCCCGGACGGTGAGATCGTCGACGACCCCGAGCGGGCGGCGACAGTCGCCGCGGGGATCGACGGCCCGGTGGTGATGAAGATCGTCAGCCCGGACATCCTCCACAAGAGTGACATCGGCGGTGTCGCCGTCGGCGTCACGGACGACGAGGTGGCAGACAGCTACGAACGGCTCGTCACCCGGGCGCGCAACTACCAGCCGGACGCGACGATCCTCGGCGTCCAACTGCAGGAGGCGGTCGATCTCGACGCCGGCGTGGAGACAATCGTCGGTGTCACCCGCGACCCGCAGTTCGGGCCGTTGGTGGTGTTCGGGCTCGGCGGGATCTTCGTCGAGACGCTGGAGGACACGGCCGCGAGTCTCGCCCCGGTCGACGAGGCGACCGCTCGGGGGATGACCGAGGAGATCGACGCCGCACCCCTGTTGCGTGGCGCGCGCGGCCGGGAGCCGGCGGCTCTCGACGCCGTCGTCGAGACGATCCAACGGCTCTCACAGCTGGCGGCCGATTTCCCGGCGATTCTCGAGTTGGACGTGAACCCGCTCGTCGCCGGCCCCGACGGGGTGACGGCGATCGACCTCCAGTTGACCGTCGACCCCCAGACGCTCCCGGATCGAGCCGACACCAGCCACGGAGACGACAGATGACAGATGACACCGAGGACACGACCGGAGTGGGATCGACACCGAACGACTCGCCGCCAGAGAACGGTCCGGCGACCGAGAGCGACCCGACGAGCGCCACGGAGACGACGGACGCAATCCTCGTCGGCTCTGTCGCCGGCAGCGGCGGGAAGACGGCCGTCGCGTTGGCGCTCGCGCGACTCGCACAGGACCGCGGGCTGGACGTGGGGTACGCCAAGCCGAAGGGGACCCGGCTCCGAAGTCGGGTCGGCAAGACCTTAGACGAGGACCCGATGTTGGCCCGCGAACTGCTCGGGAACGACGACGAGGTCCACGAGATGGAGCCGGTCGTCTACTCACCGACGTTCGTTGAGGGAGCAATCGAGGGGCGGGAGGAGCCAGCCGTCCTCCAGGAACGGGTCCAGGAGAGCTTCGCGACCGTCGCCGAGGGCCGTGATCTGGTCGTGATCGAGGGTGGTGACAGCCTCGCGACCGGCGGTGCGGTCGGGCTG
>JAHENP010000031.1 GCA_018609965.1 Haloferacaceae archaeon | reverse complement strand
GCCATCGGGTTGGCGTCTAAGAAGGCGACGGCGTGGTCGTTCTCCCCGACGATCCGCCCGGGGATCTCTCCGGCGACGATCCCGCAGAAGGGACAGTCACTGCTCATACACGGGTGGTGTGGCGGCGACGGCTTCAATCCATGGGGGAGTCGTCGACACGACCCGCACGCCTGACGCCGGCGACTCGGACGGCACCTCCGAGATACCCAAAAGTTGGTGAGAGACTACGGCTGCTCTCTGCTCACTCTGACTCGTCGTGCGGGGAGACGCTGAAACCTTCAGCTCGCATGTTCTCCTCGGCACTCTCTATCCCACGTTCCATTTCGATTCGATTCCCCTCGTACGGTACTTCGGCCGTAGAGGCGAGCTGGTACACCCCACCGGCCTCTCTCCGGAAGTAGTAGAGCCAGTGACGACCTGTCGCGTCCCAGATGTCTACACGGGCTGTCGAGTCTTCCCCACTGGATTCAATCTCACACACATCGTACGGCATAGGGTGAGTAGCTATCTTCGGACGTATAGCACTGTTGATGATGGTAGTAACAGTCGAAATCCTACTTTGGAACGTTGCTACACAGAGGCTCACGGCCCGTCGGAGGACCGCACTCACCGAACGCACGAGCGAAGCTTCCGATATCGGTCACAGTCTCACCCCCACCCACCGGTTTATCATTCTCGCCGTTGGAGCCCCGACAGGGCGACACTCATGACCGATACGCGACGTATGGGGCCACAGACGGATCGACCTCCACCAGAGTGGAGCGTCGAAAACCAGAGAACGCCTGCTCCCCGTACGACGACGTGCATCGGTGGCTGTGGAGGGAACCCGACACCGGGGCGACGATTCGCTGGCGGGCTACAACACCTCGGCCACGACCGGCGCGGCCGACACACTGCTCGTCGCACACTCGATGGTGTCGGTGGCGACCACACGGTCGACGCCGGCAGCGGCGAGTCGCGTCCGGGCGTTACCGACGAGCATCGGGTGGACACAGGCGGCCATCACCCGCTCGGGGTCGCGGGCGGCGAGTGCGGCGACGGCCTCCGAGACGGTCGAGCCGGTGGCGACGATGTCGTCGACGATCACCACGTCCCGACCGGCGGGGTCCGTCTCCCCCGGCTCGATCGTGACGTTTCCGGTGTCGCGGTCGCGGTGTTTCTCGAAGAAGTCCGTCGTGCCACGGCCGTGTGCGTCCCGGACGGCCGCGGCCAACCCGACGGCCCCCTCGTCGGGCGCGAGGAACAACGGCTCTGTCAGCTCGGGCAACGCCTTCGCGAGTTGTGGCGCAGCGGAGACGGCTGTCGTCGGCACGTCGTAGAACTCCGCGACGGCCGGTTCGTGTGGGTCGACCAACACGACCCGGTCTGTCCCCGTCGAGACGGCCCGCGCGGTCGCGCGGGCCGACACCGGTTGGCCCGCGCCGAACGACTGGTCCTGGCGGGCGTACCCCATGTACGGGACAACCGTCGTCACCTGCGTCGCGCCCGCCTCGCGGACGGCGTCCTGCAGTTGGAGCAACTCGACGAACGTGTCATTGGAGGTGATCGAGGCGACGACGGTCGCCGTCTCACCGTCGAACCCCGGCACCGTCGTGAACGTCTCCCCGTCCGGAAACTGGTCGAACGTCGGTGTCGCCAACGGCACACCCGTCTCCGCGGCGAGTGCGGCCGCCAACGACTGCGACGCTGACCCTGGCACGAGCATATCCGGGGGTATTCACACGCGCCCGTAAACCCGTTCCTACTCGGCTGGCTCGCCGACTACGTTCGACTCGCGTCCGTGTGTATTGACATCCTCCCACCCCTGAAGGGGTGGGATTCCTCCGATGGGGATGTTGGCTACGCCGTCCCCACGGAGGCAAGTTTCCCCTCGCGGGTACTCTGGTTTGTGCGCTTCTCGTTGGGACTTACCCTCTCGGGAGAGTATGGTATCTCCGACCAGTTGTGGTCGTCCCACTTGAGACGCACGGGCCGTGCCATCGACCCAACGGGTTCGCCAGCCTGTCGTTCGAGGAACGTGCGAGATGCGCATAGGTCGGCGTGGGCTTCGTGACCACACGGACACCGGAACACGTCGCCGTCCCGGTCTGTCCGCTCCCGCTCGCCACACGCCGGACACGTTCGGGTTGTGTCGGCTTCTGACCGCACTTCGACTGTGATGCCGTACTCCTCGGCGGTGTCCGAGAGGCGGTCGATGAACGACCGGAACGCCCAGAACTGGTGGGTCTTGGCGTTCACCTCGGCGCACCAATGCGTCGAGAGAACGTCCGTGAGGTCGCCTACGTACACCGTGGCGACCCCTTCGGCGTAGAGCCGTTCCAGCAGGTCGCGCACGAGCGCGTCCTGTGCGTGGTCGCGCCGTCGCGTCCGTTTGCGGTACAGCCGCCGTATCCGCTGACTGCTGTATCGTCCTTCACGGAGTTTGGATTGGAGACGGGCGATTTCCTCGGTCGTCTCTCGGAAGCGGTCGAACAGGTCGCGGCCCTCGTAGAGGTACTGCTGGCCGGTCGTGGTGGTACAGGCGACGAGATTGTTTGCGCCCACGTCCAGTGCGGCTTCTTCGGAAGCCAGTGGTGAATCCTGTCGAGAGTCAGGCACGGTGACAGGCTGAAAGGCTCTGAACGTGTCGTCTCTCTCGTCGTACTGTATCTCCAGTCGGCCCTGTTCGCCGTCCCACTTCGGGTCGCCAGCGACTTCGAGGCGCAGGCGGTCGTGATACCCAAGGCCGTACTCGTGTTTCAGGGCTTTCCCGACCGGGACTTCCAGCCGCGACCGCTCGCCGGTTTCCAGCGTGTAGAGGTCGTGGCGAATGAACGTGCGGAGTTCTCTGCCGTCTTCCTCGTTACCCCAGTAACCGGGAGGTGAAGGGCGTTCATCACGTTTTCCATTGTGCCACTCGTCTTGAGCGGCGAAAAACGACTTCCACGCTGATTTATTCTTCCGAATCACCTGCTGTGCGGTGGCGGAACCGAGGACTCCAACGTACTGTTTGCGGTAGTCGGCGGTGTCCCACACGCTTTCGCCGTCGAAGAACTGCTGACGGCGCTCGTAGTTCAACTCGTTCCACAGGCTGGCAGAGGCGTCCAACAGGTCCCGAAGTAGCCGCTCGTCGGCGTCTGAGAGTGGTCGTACCGCGAACGTGTTGGTCCGCCTCACGACACCAACTGCTATGCTCCTGCGGTGCTAAAGTTTTGTCACCGATGCGTACAAACGTGGATATTCCGTGTTGACCTCCTCCTACCCCTGAAGGAGTGGGATTCCACACGCGGTGGGGCATCCCGATGATGCCAGACCCGGTGGCAAATTTCCCCTCGCGGGTACTCTGGTTTGCGGGACTCTGGTTTGGCCCCATTCGGGGTCTGACGTGTTCGCCCTTGCGGGCCGTATCCACTCCCAGCGACCGTCGTCCCCAGTTGCTCACTGGGCCGCGGGCCGGACCATCGACCCGACGCGCCGCCACGCGGTGTGGCGGCCCGTCCCAAG
>JAHENP010000030.1 GCA_018609965.1 Haloferacaceae archaeon | reverse complement strand
TTCGAGGTCCGGACCGCCGACGTCCTCCATGTGGAAGAACACGTCCTCGTCCGAGTCCTCAGTCGAAATGAATCCGTAGCCGCCAGTGTCGTTGAAGAAGTCAACCTCTCCGGTTGCCATTGCACCTGTACAAACACGACTCGGAGTAATAAATCTTCCGGACCACTGCCCCCCGACACGGCGACACTCCCGCAGCCGTCGCCGGAGAGCGTGGCAGTTTTCTCTGCGGCCCGCCCAACCCCGGCAGTGAGCGACACGGACAACGCCGGTGACGACCACGACGTACCGACCGGGCCGTCCGTCCCGCAACGGCTCGCCGCCGGCGCCGCGAACAAACCCGCCTTAGCAGTGTTGGTCGTCCTGTTGGTGTTGTTGTCGATCGGCTTCTTTCTCGCTGGTGTCGTCTTCGTCGTGGAGTTCGTCGGCCTCACGGGCTGACGGCTCCGCCGTCCGACCACAGTGCAACACGACACCCGACCGGTGGACTCGCCTTTCGCCATCACCGGATAGGACTCTGCGGTCACTCGACACGGAGTGTCAGCGTCAGCTCGGCGCCCGCCGTCAGCGCCGTCACCACCGCTCGGTCGAGGTCCACGGCGGCACCTGACGCCGCCACCATCACGGTTCGGTCGTCGACGTAGTCACTCGTCCGACACACCAGACTACGGTCACTGTCGAACGTCAACTTTGGGTCGCCACGGCCGATTGCGGTCCACTCCCGATCGTCGACCGTGACGGTCGCCTCGATTTCTGCGTCCGTCGTCTGACAGGCGGCGACGAACGCGGGGTCGAACGACGCCGGCGCCCGGTCGGCCTCCACGGCGAGGATACAGTCACCCGCCGGCGTGAGCCAGTCGTCCGTCGTCACCTCGAAGGTGCTCTGGTGGGCAGCAGAGACGTTCTCGTGGCCGCGCGCTCGGACAGTCTCCTCGTGTGCGTTCATACGTCGACTCGGAGCGTAGCGGCCAAGTCTCCGGCGGTCTCGTGACGACTCGATATCCCCTCACCCTGTGGCGGGTTACGCCAGATCGAGCCCGCCGGCGGCACGCTCCAACACGACGACGACCGCGGCACCGACGACCGCCGCGGCCACGAACGCTGCGATGACTGTTGGCGTCCACACCCGACCGGTCTCGGCCAACGCCTCGGCCGTCCCGGCGACTGGGGCGCGCAGCGCGCCGATCACCAACCCGATCAGGAACGTCATCGTCGTCGTCTCGTCGCGAGCCAACGCCCGGCGGACGACGTTCGCGACGGTGAACAACCCGACGACGCCGCCGGCGACGAACGCGACGATGGTCGTCCCCGGCGCGACCAGTGTCGCCGGGTCGCCACCCTGGAGCACGTCCAACACGGTCGCCTGGAACGTCTTCAGTGCCCCCGACATCCGCTCGTACTGGCCGATGATGACGAGGATCAAGCTCCCGGAGAGCCCGGGCAGCAACATCGCACTCACCGCGAGCATCCCCGACAGTGCCGTCGCGAGTGTCGACGTACCCAGCGCCGCGCGGGCGCTCCCGGAGACGGCCGCGGCGAGACCGACCCCGGTGACGAGCGCCGCGACGTGACGACGCTCGCTCACGGAGACCGCGTCACGTAAGACGACGACCGAGGCGGCGATCAGCCCGAAGAAGCCGCCGAACGTGAGCGCGGGTGCGGCCGTCAGCGCCGTGTTGAGCAACGGGACGACGATCGACACGGCGGTGACAACACCGAGTCCGACGGTCAGGAGAAACGGTACGTCCGCACGCCGCAGTGTCTCGGCCGCGGCGCGTGGCTCGCGGAGCTGATTCAGTAGCTGGCGTGCCAGCCCGAGATCGACCGCGGAGACGGCGGCGACGAGCCGGTCGTAGATCCCCGTGATGAGCGCGATCGTGCCGCCGGAGACACCCGGTACGCCGTCTGCGGCACCCATCGCGAGCCCGCGGAGGTACGTCCCCGACAACGACTCCGAGCGGTCGGCGACTCGGGACTCCCGGCTGTCGTCCGCCCGTGGCTCTCGGTCGTCGGCCTGCGACTCCCGGTCGTCGCCGGCGTACCCCCCGCCGTCGGTAGACATCGACTGTGAGACGAACCCCCAGCGTCAAATGACCGTCGGGTTCAGCCGACGGCTGTGGCGTCGGCGACGTTACGATCTTACCGGACCACGCCGGCCCGAGCGACCCGCGACGCGACCGCCTGTTGACGGCGCTGAACGCCGGTCGACCCGGTCGTTCTGCCCGTCACGGCGGTGTTGTCGACTGTCGCCGCCGGCGCGGTCGGCGGTGTCACGAGACGCTGGTTCCCACTCGTCTCGTTCCCGTCCGTCTCGTTGCTGCTCGTCGTGTTCTCGTTCCCGTCGGTCGTGTTCTGTGCGCCCTCTGGCGCCTGGAGCACACGCTCGCTCAGTTCGACACTCACCTCGCCGTCACCGGCGCCGTTCACGTCCGCCTCCGAGACGTTCAAGCTCGCGCCGTTCCGGAGGACGTACGCCGACTCGTTGGTCCGCGTCTCCCCGCTGATCCGGTAGGGGCCGGTCGACTGGACGGTGACGTTCGTGTAGCCGTTCTCCGGGCCGAACTCGTCGTAGCCGGTCGTCGAGTACGGCAGTGTAAACGAGAACGCCCCGTTCTCGTCTGCGGTCGTCTGTTGGCGGTAGACGAACTGGGTGTCGTTGCCGCTCTGTGGGACCCGCATCTGGACGCTGGCGGTCAGCGTCTCGTTGGGCGCGGCGCCCTGCCCGGACACCGTCGCGCCCGGCACCCGTTCGAACGTCTTCACCCACGAGGGCGTGGTCTTGTACAGCCGACTCGCGGAGAGCCCGAGCGCCTGTGACTCCCGGAGCACCGACCGCTGGTACCGACTGTCGGAGAAGGCGGTCGTCTCCGTCGTGTCAACGAGCCGGTACTGTTCGAGCGCGGGCACCGGCTCGCGTGGGTAGTCACCGAACCCGCCGATCTGCGCGGAGCCGTCCTCTTCGACGAACGCCTCCGCGGCGGTCATGTTCGGGAACGTCCGAACCGCGGAGCTGTTCTCGCCTTGCGGGAGGATCTTCAGGTCGAATCCGCTGAACGTCCGTTCCTCGTAGTCCATCACCAACACGCGCTCGCCGAACGGTGTGCGGACGGCCGGCTCTGCTCGGCTCCCGTGGAACGCGTACAGCCGGATCATCGTGCTCTCGTAGTAGCGTTGCTCCTTGTCGAAGAACGCCCGTTGGACACCTCTCTCTCCGCGAACGTACGTCGGGAACGTCTGTGTCACGCCACTCTCGTTCGTCTGTGCGCCGAGGAAGTCTCCCCGCGAGATGTTCCCGCGGTTGTAAAACCGGATCGGGGCGTTGAACTTCGTGTTACTCGCGCGAGTGATCGACGCCATCTTGTAGTCGACCATCACGTACCGCGTGCCGGCGCCCTCGTCGTCGTCGGCCAACACGTCGTTGGCCGCGGTCTCGTTGGGCGCGAGCAGGAAGTTCGCGGCCGCGGTCGCACCCTCCTGGAACGGGTTGGCGTTCGGGATGCGCTCGCCCCGAGTCGTGATCCAGTGGCCGTAGTCCCACCACGACTGGACCCCGTAGGCCCCGTCGGGATACTCGAAGTCGCCGTCCGCGGGCCGCTGGTACTGGCCGTACGTCTCTAGCTCGTTGTCGGCGCCGCCGAACGTCCCCTCACGCGGCGTGTTCTCCGTGACCCAGTCGAGACTCTCGTCCCAGACGAAGAACCCGTTGCCGGGTGCGGTGTCGCTGGCTTGGACGGCGGTCCGTGTCTGTACGTCCTGTGGTCCCAACGAGAGCGGGACGGTGAGCACCGGCATCAACACGAGCGCGACCACGGCCACCGCGACGATCACCTGGTAGTTCTCCACGTCCGGCGCGGAGATGCTGTCCGCGACCTCGACGCCGACGACCCCCAGCGCCAGCCGGAGGAAGTAGGCGTTGAACACCGCGACGGCGACAGCGAGGTAGTAGTTGAACCGGATCTGTGTAAACGCCGCCGCGGTGAGGAACGCGGCCCACACGAACAGGAACAGTCGTTCGGCGTCGTACCTGATCCGCGCGGCCGCGGCAAACACGAGCGCGCCGACGACGACCAGTCCGGTGACCTGTGGGTCGAAACCGAACACCCCGACCAGCCCGCCGAAGAGGTCCGGGAACGCGGCGAAGTTGCCGGCGAACACGAACACGACGACAGCCGCGGCGAGGCCGAGGAACGTCCAGTCTCCCTCGGCTTTCCGGCGGTAGAGTGGGACTGCGAGCACCGCGACTGCCCCGATCAGGGCGGTGAGGAAGGTGAACCCGTACTGTGAGAGGACGACCCCGACCTCCCCGTACGCCTGTGCCGTCCGCGAGGCGAGCAACGGCCCGGCCTCGCCGATCGTCCGCGTCTCGGCGTTCGCGCTGAACGCGACGAACCGCAGGAGGTTCGTCCGGATCAGCCCGACGACTCCGACATCGAGGAACGCGACGACGGCGACGGCGGCAGCGGCGGCCGTCGACACTACGGCGTCGAACCCGCTCTGGTCGACCCAGTCGTTGTCGAACGTCCGCCCGTCGAAGACCCGCGCCAACGCCGCCAGCCCGACCGCACTCGCGGCGACCACCAACGCGAACGCCGGGTGGAGGAAGCCGATCTTCGTCGGCGAGAACGTCGCCTCCTGAAACTTTAGGAGCGTCACCGCCGCCGTCGTCACCATCGAGACGACGGCAACGAAGGCGACGTGGTCCGGCGACCGGACGCCGAAGTCCGACACCGTCTGCAACACGAGGTAGACGGCGAAGATCCCGATGAGGAGGATGCCGGGCGGCCACACCCAGATGTACAGCCCGGTCGCGACACCGGCGAGCGCGCTCCACAACGCCGGGCGACGGAGCGCGTTCCAGTCGCCGGCGGTGACGAGCTCCCAGATCGGGCGATCCTTCTGTGCGACGGCCAACGCGACGGCGAACGCGGCGACGGCGGTCGCTTGGAACAACGGCTCGGCGGCGTTGTGGTCCGCGAAGCCGACGAGCGTCCGGCGGAGGAACTCACCCGGCAACAGGAGCAACACGACCGCGCCGAACAACCCTGCGGCCCGTCCGGCCAGCCGTTTACCGAGCAGGTACGTCGGGAGCGCGGCGAGCGCGCCGGCGACCGCGGGCGTGACGACCAACGCCTTCGCGACGAGCGTGCTGGAGGGGTCGCCGAGCCCGACGATCAGTGCGGCTGTCGCGACGATCTGGTCGTAGAGCGTGCCGAACTGCCCGACAAACGTCCCCTGTGAGAAGTTCGTCCACGGGTCGAACGGCATATTGGACGGCCAGTTGCGGACGACGTACTGGGTCGACCGGAGGTGGTACCAGGCGTCGTTCCCGCGGAAAAACACCTCACCGTCCCGGACGAAGTTGGAGTACGACCGGAGACGAATCCACAACATAACGGCGACAATCGCCAGGAGCGCCGGCACCTCGAACCGCTCCCGGACTGCGCCGAGGATGGGGACGGACTCGCTGGCTTCGGCGCCCGCCTCCGTGGCGCTCTCGTCGCTCTCACTACCGTGACTCATTGTCACCACGAACCCCGAAAACGCCAATAAGCCTTTTGACCTCCCGACGACACCGAAACGTGACTCTCCGTCCGGGGACTGCAGAGGTCCCCCGACTGCGTCGGGTCGCTTCCCCCGAACGCTCCGTCGGCACGGTAAATCGAACCACGCCGAGAGTGTGAGTCAGGACAGACGCGTCGTGAGCCGGCCTCGGGGTGTGTTGGGGGCGCGTCTCAGAACGTGCCCAGAGTCCCGTCGTCACCCTCGGCAGATTGTCTGTCTCCGGCTCCGGCCGCCCGAACGTCTCCGCCTTCGAGATGCCCTCTCCTCGAAACTGGACCGTCGCTTCAGAGCCGGACTCGTCTTTCGGGTCTACACTGCCTCCTTTTCAACCCGCAGTTGTCAGTTCCTGCTCTCGCGTCCCCGAAGGCGGACGTTCGGGCCGTCGGCGGCGCCGACGACCCCCGGCGGCGCTGTCGTCGCTGCCGTCACAGTGGTCAACCACAGCAGTCCTCGCCGTGTCGCGTGCTTCTCGTCTGTCGTACGATACTCTCGTGTGAAAATCAGAGTCAATATTTTCAATCAGTTGAATATTTGTAAGAACGTGCCACGCGGTCGCCGACAGTGTGTGGCTGTTTTTCACCCCTGACCGGGTAGGTGGTGTATGAGTCGGGCGACGTTGCGTGACGTAGTCGAGCGACGGCGGGTGAACGCGGCGATTGGGTGGGTGATCGTCGCCGTCCTGCTCGTCGCGGCCGTCGGGGCAGTGTTCGCCGGCGATCCGGTGTGGGGTGTGTTCGTCTTCGCAGTCGCAATCCTCGCGGTCGTGCCGCCGGTCGCGACCCGGCACCCGACCGCGATGTTGCCGTGGGAGGTGCTCGGGTTGGCGGCGTTGCCGGCGGTCGGCCGGACGGTCGTCGTCGGCGAACAGATCGCCGGGATCACACTCTCCGGACGTGTCGCGACGTTTCTGGCCGTCGCGGCCGTCGCGCTCGTCGTCACGGTCGAACTCGACGCGTTCACCCCGGTACGGATGACGGAGTCGTTCGCCGTCGTCTTCGTCGGGCTGACGACGACCGCGGCCGTAGGGGTGTGGGCGTTGGCGCGGTACCTCGTGGACACGTTGTTCGGGACAGGGTTGTTGCTCGACGGGCGGTCCGTCGAGGCGGTCGAGACGGCGCTGATGTGGGACTTCGTCGCCGCCACCCTCGTCGGGTTGCTCGCCGGCGTGGTGTTCGACCTCTACTTCAGACGCCGTTACCCACCCGAAAAACGGCTCCCGCCGGAGGTGACACGGTGAGGGTTCGCGACGCCGTCGGCGTCTCCGAACGGCGCCAACGACAGCTGTCTCGCGGGATGCAGTTGGCGCTTGTCGGAATGGTGTTCGTCGGCCTCGAACGCCAGAACGTCGGGGTGATCGTCAACGCCGCCGCCGCGTTGGCGGTGACGTACGTCCCGGCGATCCTCGAACGGGACTACGAGGTGCCGATGGACGCCGGACTGACCGTGTGGATCACCAGCGCGGTGTTCCTCCACGCGTTCGGTGTGGCGGGCGTCCCCGGGCTGACGGGGAACCTCTACCGTGGGCTCTGGTGGTGGGACCACCTCACCCACGCGCTGTCGTCGTCGGTCGTCGCGGCGGTCGGCTACACCGCCGTCCGCGGGCTCGACGAACACACCGAGAACGTCCACCTCCCGCCGCGGTTCACGTTCGTGTTCGTGTTGGTGTTCGTCGCCGCCTTCGGCGTGCTCTGGGAGGTGATCGAGTTCGCACTCGGCGGCCTCTCGGCGACGCTCGGGAGCGGCGCCGTGCTCACACAGTACGGCCTCGAAGACACGATGCTCGACATGGCGTTCGACCTGCTCGGTGGGTTGTTGGTCGGCCTGTTCGGCACCGCACACCTTACCGACCTGACCGGACACGTCGCCGAGCGACTCGACGGGCGCCGCGAACGCACGTAGCTCCCGGGACCGTGACGCAGGCGACACCCCGGTGCAGTCCCCGAGTCGAAGTGGCCAACTGTTATGAGGGAGGCGGTAGTAGCTGCGATAGATATGTGTGGGACCCAGAAGCGTGGAGAGAGTGACCTGACGACCGAGCGGGGTGTGAGCGGCGACCCATGGTAGCAGACGACCAGATCGAGCGGAGCAAGCGGATCCAACAACAGACAGGCAAGACGTTCCACTTCGCCACGCGATTGTTGCCCGAACGGGTCCGACACCCGACCTACGTCCTCTACGCGTTCTTCCGTGTCGCAGACGAAGTCGTCGACGCACAGGAGACGGCACCGCCGCCGGAGCAACGCGACGAACTGGAACGGCTACGGGCGGCGGCGTTGGGTGAACGCGAGACGGACGACGACGTGTTGGCCGCCTTCGCGGAGATGCGAGACCGACACGGCATCGCGGATGAAGACATCGAGGTGTTCATCGACGCGATGGCGGCCGACATCGACACGAACCGTTACGACCGCTACGAGGAGTTGGAGGCGTACATGGACGGCTCCGCGGCCGCGGTCGGGCGGATGATGACCGCCGTGATGGACCCGGACGACCCGGAGGCGGCGCTCCCACACGCGACGAAGCTGGGCGAGGCGTTCCAGATGACGAACTTCGTCCGGGATGTCCACGAGGACATCGTCGACCGCGACCGGGTGTATCTCCCGCGGGAGACGTTCGAACGCTACGGTGTCTCCGAGGAACAGCTGTTGAACTTCGAGTTCGACGACGACGTGGCGGCGGCGATCCGCCACGAGACCCGCCGGACGGAGCGGCTGTACAAAGAGGGGGTCGCCGGGATCAAGTTCCTGCCGGACGACTGCCAGTTCGCCGTGTTGCTCGCGGCGGTGTTGTACGCCGACCACCACCGGCTCGTCCGCGACCGTGGCTACGACACGCTCAC
>JAHENP010000029.1 GCA_018609965.1 Haloferacaceae archaeon | reverse complement strand
GGAGGTTCCTGAGGCTCCGGCGGGAACGCACGCTCCCGACGGCGGGAGTGTGGAGTCGGGCGCGGAGGAGATGAAGTAGGGTAGTGAAGCTGTTGCTCCCGATTTCTTGTATGAGAGAAGTGCTCGATCAGGGACTCAGACCACGGTCGCTCACTGCGTTCGCTCCCTGGTTCAAATCCCGTCTCTGCGCGCTTCGCTCGCTGAAGTGCTCGATCAGGGATTTGAACCCTGGTCGTCGGCTCGAAAGGCCAACATGATTGGCCGGACTACACCAATCGAGCGTGTCCGATACTGCGACAGCCGTCCACTTAATCCCGTCGAACCTCCGCGAACCACCCGCACGCGAGCGGACTACTTCCCTTCAAACTCGGGGTCGTCGTCACCCATGAACGCCATCACGCCCTCCATCAGATCCTCGGTGTTCATCAGCTGGCCGAACGCCTGTGCCTCGACCGCCAACCCGGCGTCGGTGTCGTCCCGCCCGGCCAACATCGCCCGTTTCGTGTAGCGTTGTGCGACCGGTGGGCCAGCCGCGAGGTCGCGGGCCAGTTCCCACGCGCGTTCGTCGAGCGCGTCCGGCTCGTGAACCTCGTTGAGGAACCCGTAGTCGGCCATCGTCTCGGCGTCGTACCGCTCGGCGGTGAAGATGATCTCCTTTGCTCGCCCCTCACCGACGATGTGTTTCAGCCGTTGGGTCCCGCCCCACCCCGGAAGCAGCCCCAGATCGTGTTCCGGCTGGCCCAGCTCTGACCGAGTCGATCCGATCCGCATGTCCGCACACGTCGCCAACTCCATCCCGCCGCCGAGACAGTAGCCGTCGATGGCCGCGAGCACCGGCATGTCCGCGGCCTCTAACTTCCCGAACGTCTCCTGTCCCGTCCGGGAGAGTTCCGTCCCCTCCAACGGGTCGCCGCCGCCGGCGGCCATGCTGTGGACGTCCGCGCCCGCCGAGAACGCGCGGTCACCCGCGCCGGTGAGGAGGAGCGCGCGCACGCCGTCGTCTGCCTCCAACGCGTCGACCGCCGCGTCGAGATCCGCGAGGAGGTCGTCGCTGATCGTGTTCATCCGGTGTGGCCGGTCGAGTTCGACGTGGCCGACCCGGCCGTCGACGGTCACGGAGAGCGTGTCGAACTCGTAGCCTGCCGTCTCCGTCGTCTCGTCGTCGCCGTGGAAGCCGGCGTCCGTCTCCGCGAGTTCCTCGAGATACGTCGCCGGCTCGTACCGCGCCGCGCCGGTCGCCTCGTGGGCCTCGGTGAGCGTCTCGACGAGCGCCGCGATCCCGCGGTCGTCGGCCAGCTTCGCCGGGCCGTCCGGGAACCCGGCGCCGAGCTTGACCGCGCGGTCGATGTCGGGGGCGTCGGCAACGTCGTCGCCGATCAACCCCGCGACCTCGTTGCCCATCACCGCGAGCAGTCGGTCACGCACGTCGTCGCGGCCAGCGTCGGCGGGGATCTCCGCGCCGTCGCCGTCTTCGTAGTCGTAGAAGCCGACGCCGGTCTTCTTCCCCAGCTCCTCGGCGTCGACCTTCTCGGCCAGCAACGGCGACGGCTCGTAGGCGTCTCCCAGTTCCGCGTGCATGTACTCCAGTACGTGGTAGTTCACGTCGATGCTGACGTGATCGGTGAGCTCGAAGGCACCCATCGGGAGCCCGATGTCGTACTTCACCGTCGCGTCTACCTCGGCGATCGTCGCCTCCCCGTCGTGGACGAGCCACGCCGCCTCGTTCATCAACGGGACGAGCACTCTGTTGACGACAAAGCCCGGGGAGTCCTTCCGCACCCGCACGGGCGTCTTCCCCATCTCCTCGGCGACGCCTTCGACGGCGTCGAGTGTCGCGTCGTCCGTGTGCCCCCCGGAGATCACCTCGACGAGATCCATCCGCACCGGCGGGTTGAAGAAGTGCATCCCGCAGAACTGCTCGGGGCGGTCGGTCTGTTCAGACAGGTCGGTGATCGAGATGCTGGAGGTGTTGGACGCGAACACGGCCCGTTCGGGCGCGTGTTCGGTCACCGCACCCCACACGTCGGCTTTGATCTCCATCTGTTCGGGCACCGCCTCCACCACCAGGTCCGCGTCACCGACCGCGTCCTCGAGCGGGACAACCGGGTCGACGCGGTCGAGCGCCGCCGTCGCCTCGTCGTCGCCGATCCGGTCTTTCTCCGCGAGCTTGTCGAGTGACCACTCGATGCTGTCGTACCCCTCCTGGACCAGTTCCTCGTTGATGTCGCGCAACTGCACGTCGTACCCCGCCAGCGCCGCCACCTCGGCGATCCCGTGGCCCATGTTGCCGGCACCCAGGACTGCCACCGTCTCCACATCTGTCGCGTCCATGCCCGACCCGTCGCGACGTGAACGATTCAACGTTTCCCTCCGCGCGCTCGGGAACGGAGCGTGCGTTCTCGGGCGTTTCTCTCCGGCCGACTCGTCGGAACCACCACCCGGAACACAACACTTTCGCCCGTCGCCGACCCCCGACCCACATGGTCACGGGCGCACCGGCGAAGCTGCTCGACAGACGCGAGCAGTTGACGCCGATGCTGTCACAGTACGTTGAGTTGGCGGAGACGTACGACGACGCGATCCTCCTGTTTCGGGTCGGCGACTTCTACAAGGCGTTCTGTGCGGCGGCCGACGAGGTCGCCCGGATCTGTGAGCTGACCCGGATCGAACGCGAAGACTCGACGGGCACCTACACCGCCTGCGGGATTCCCGTCGAGTCGGCCGCGAGCTACCTCGACCGGCTGCTGGCTGCGGGTCACCGACTGGCCGTCGCCGACCAGGTGGAAGACCCCGCGGAGACGACCGGGCTGGTCGACCGCGCGGTGACACGGATCGTCACCCCCGGGACAGTGCTCGACGACGACCTGTTGGAGAGTGCGGGCGCGAACTATCTCGGCTGTGTCGCGCGCCTGAGTGGTGACACGTCGGCGGGTGACGACACAGACGCACCGGGTGACGACACAGACGCCCCGGGCGACGGCACGCTGGGGTTCGGGCACGTCGACGTGTCGACCGGGGAGTGTGCAGTCACGAGCGGGTCGCGGGCCGCGATCCGCGCGGAACTCGCCCGGATCAACCCGGCGGAACTCGTCGTCGGGCCCGCCGTGGGCGAGGAGACGCTCACGGCGTTGGACCCGGACGCAACGGTCACCCGCCACGAGCCAGACGCGTTCGAACCCGACGCGGCCGCCGACCGGCTCGCACGCTACGCCGCGGCCGACCGGTTCGCGCCGAGCGAGCGGGTCGCCGCCGGCGGGTTGTTGGCGTACGCGGAGTACACCCAAGGCGACGACGGGCGGTTGTCGTACGTCGCCCGCGTCCGGCAGTACGACCCCCGCCGGAGCCTCCAGTTGGACGCGACCGCCCTCCGCGGGTTGGAGCTGTTCGAGGCACACACCCCCTCCGGGCGGACACTGCTGGAGACGATCGACGAGACGCGGTCGGCGCTGGGCCGGCGGCGGCTGGAGTCGTGGCTCCGCCGTCCGCTGGTCGACCCCGACAAGATCGGGGCGCGACACGACGCCGTCGCCGCACTCACCGAGGCGAGTCTGGTCCGGGCAGACGTTCGGGACCACCTCGGCGCGGTGTACGATCTGGAACGGCTGGTGAGTCGCGCTGCCCGGGAGCGGGCCGACGCCCGCGATCTCCGGTCGTTGGTCGACACACTCGGGGTCGTGCCGGAGCTGCGGGCGGCGCTCGACGGGATCGACGCGCTGGCCGACCTCCGGGCGGAACTGGACCCACTCGCCGATCTGTGTGCGTATCTCGACGACGCGATCCAACCGGACCCGCCCCGGGAGATCACCGAGGGGGGTGTGATCCGCGACGGGTTCGACGACAAGTTGGACGAACTCCGGGCGACCGCACGCGAGGGGCGGGAGTGGGTGGCCGATCTGGAGGCCCGCGAACGCGAACGCACCGGGATCGAGAACTTGGAGGTGGGGTACACCCAGGTCCACGGCTACTACATCGAGGTGACGAACAGCCACCTCGACGCCGTCCCCGAGGAGTACACCCGTCGACAGACGCTGAAGAACAGCGAACGGTTCTACACACCCGCGCTGAAACGGCGGGAAGACGAGATTCTCGGCGCGGAGGAACGCGCCGACAGCTTGGAGTACGCGGTGTTCGGGGCCGTCCGTGAACGGGTCGCCGACGCCAGTGACCGGATTCAGGCGTTGGCGGACGCCGTCGCCCGACTGGACGCGCTCGCGGGGTTGGCGACAGTCGCCGTCGACCGCGACTACACGCGACCGACGGTGTTCGACCCGCCGGGAGACGAATCCGGCGACCCCGCGGACGACAGACTCTGCCTCGAAGGCGGTCGCCACCCCGTTGTCGAACGGACGGAGCCGGAGTTCGTCCCGAACGACGCCCGGCTCCCGCGGGGGAGTGTCAGCCTCCTCACCGGGCCGAACATGAGCGGGAAGTCCACCTACATGCGCCAGATCGCGTTGGCGGTCGTGTTGGCACAGACCGGGAGCTTCGTCCCCGCCGAGACCGCCCGGCTCCCAGTCGTCGACAGGGTGTTCACACGCGTCGGCGCGAGCGACGACATCGCGGGCGGGGAGTCGACGTTCATGCGGGAGATGACGGAACTCCGGGCGATTCTCCACGACGCGACGGAGCGTTCACTCGTCCTGCTTGACGAGGTCGGGCGCGGCACGTCGACGGCCGACGGCCGCGCGATCGCCCGTGCGGCCGTCGAGTTCCTCCACGACGAACTGGGGGCGACGACCGTCTTCGCTACCCACTACCACGATCTGACCGATCTGGCCGATCGACTCCCTCGGGTCCGCAACCGCCACCTCGACGCGACGCGGACGGACGGGGAGGTGACGTTCCGTCACCGTGTCCGCGAGGGGGCGGCCTCCTCCTCGTACGGCGTCCGTGTCGCCGAGATGGC
>JAHENP010000028.1 GCA_018609965.1 Haloferacaceae archaeon | reverse complement strand
CTCCGTCGGACGTTCGTCCTCGACTGCCACGCTCGCGCGGCGGGACCGTACGGGGAGCGACTCCACGGACACGACGAGATTCTCTCCGAACACGGTCTCGACTCCGAGACGCTGTACGATCTCCCGATCGGGGAGCGCGTCGTCCGCTACACCGAGACGCCGGAAGTAGAGGACGACCTACCAGAGTGGCACCTGTCGGTCCACCTCCACCCGACGCTCGACCGGAGCGCGCGGCTCCCTCGACACCTCCACACCCTCGCGGATGTCGTCCTGCCTCAGTCGGCGTCGCTCACGACGGCCGGCGAGCGGGCGGAGTGGGCGGACGCGCAGCGTGTCCGCGGGGCTGCGGTCGCCGACCCGGACGTGTACGTCGACCCCGACAGTCGCGCTCGCACCGTCGGCTGGGACGCCCCGAACACCGCCCTCGGAGCGTTCAACGTCGACGGGACCAGTCGACTGCGACCCCAGCGTGAGGAGCCCGTCACCGTCACGGTCGCACACGGGTCTGGAGACATGATCAGCGTCGGCGAGGCGTACGACCACGTCCCAGCGCAGGTGTCCCGGCCGACCACCGCCGAACTCGCCCGAATGATCGAGGGGGACGCCGACCTGCTCCACTACGTTGGACACCACGAGGACCGCGGACTGGAGTGTCGTGACGGGTTCCTCGACATCTCATCAGTCGACAGCGTCGGTCTGTACGGAGCGGTCTTGAACGCCTGCGGGACCGAAGCACTCGCTCGCGAACTCTCGGAACGCGGAGCACTCGCGACTGTCGGGACGACGCGCGTCGTGAGCGACGAGACCGCGTCGAAGGTCGGTCGGGAGTGGGCCACGCGGGTGTCGCTCGGCTGGACGTTCGACCGTGCTCTCCGGGTCGCGGCCCGTGACCGACCAGCGGGGTACGTGCTGTTCGGAGACGGTACGATCTCGATCAGGGAGAACGACGGGGGACTCCCCGCCCGGGTCGTCGAGACCGAGAGACAGACGGAGATCGACTACTGCTCCCCACGACGGCCCGGGACGAGGATCTCGCACCCGCTGTCAGACGACCCTGTGCTGTCGTTCACGACCGTCGAGAGCGACGACGAGGCCCGACGAAAAGACGTACGAGAGCTGGCTGACGCTCCGGTCGTCTAATCCTTGGTCGTCGGTCCTCCGTCTCCGGTGCCAACGTCCGTCGTTCCGAAGTCTCCCTCGACTGCAGCCGCTCCCCCTGTGCCGACGAGCAGTAGACAGATGATCAAGAGTGTGGTCACGAGACGCGGATGCTGTGCGACGCGTGCGACAACGGTCAGCGCGGTATCACGCATGGTCTGCGTTCGGCACGACTGCGTTTTAACAGTGACGACACTCCGGTTTATCTGCTCAAATCCGATAAACATATCAATAGGTGAATCTATTTCGGAAGCGGGATGAAAACGGAGTCAGGCAGTCTAAACGAGGTGGTCGACGGCCTACTGAGAAGAGCGACGAACCCGATCGTCGGGGTTTGCGGACGCGACGAACGACGAGCGGTTGCATCGGTGGCGGCGCGCCTCACCGAGAACGTCCGTGTACTGCTCGACCCGACGATCTCGTCGGACCTCGACTCACTGACCGAGATGCATCTGTCCGAGGATCACGTCGACGTGCGCGTCGGACCGGTGGGGTCGCTGTTCGTATCTGGAGACGATCTCCTCGCAGTCGCCGAGGTCGCTCCGCGCTCGGTGAGCGCGGCGGTGGACACCGACGACAGCGAGGAGTTCGAACAACGCTGGAGCGAGGCCGACTGTCTGGAGACAGACAAGCCGTCACACTCGTCGCTCGTCGCGGAGGCTGGGGACCGGCTGGGTGCGGCGGCGGCGAGCGCCGTCGACGTGTCCGCGACGGAGTTGCGTGGATCTGGAGACCCTGCGGGACTACTGGTGTGGGGCGGAGCAGCCTCTCGGTCGCTCTGGTCGGATGTCGTCGACGTTGCACGCGAGACCGGTCTCTGCTCGCGCGGAGCCCTCCAGCGACGACTCTCGACACTCCGGGACGAGCAGCTCGTACGTACTGTGCCGGTCGATCGAGACGGCCCGGGAGGACGGCCGAACCGGCTTGAACCGCGACACGACCTCCCTGGTGAGCCCCCTGCGGCCGTCCTCGACGCTCTCTCGTAGCTCAGATGATCCTCTCCTCGGTCCCCTCGTGCCTGATCGTAATCGAGACCGGTCCGTCGCTGCTGATCGTCACGTCCTCGTCCTCGTCGACAAGCGTTATCTCGGTGTCTTCGAGATCCTGACTGTCGAGTGAGCCGCCGTCGATGACCGCGTGACCGTCGATCTCGATGATCATGTGGGTTCGATGCATCTGAGGAGTAATAATGGTGGCTGTCGGGTGTCGGAGAACGGCCGGTTCTGAGACACTACAGACCGTACAGTTCGAGTCGGTCCAGAGACCGGTTGATCGTCGCACGACCACAGTCGAGTCGGTCCGCGGCCTTCCGCTTCGAGATGTTGTCGTTCAACACCATCTCAAGAACCGCGACGGCCTCGTGGTAGTCGTCTCCCTCGACCAGACTCCCGTCGTCCTTCTCGAATCCCAGCGGAGCTGGGCCGTGACTGTAGTCGTCCTCCTGCATCCGCGCCGCGAGTCCCTCCCGAGTCCTCTGCCGGATCATGTCCGCCTCGAAGTCCGCGAAGACGCCGAGCATCCGGTACATCGCCCGCTGGAACGGGTCGTCTTTCGAGTCTGGATCGAGGACGATCGACTCCGAGACGATGTGTAGCGCGACGCCGTGGTTCTCCAGTCGTGTCGCCGTCCGTTCGAGATCACCGATTGATCGGGAGATTCGCGAGATCGAGTGTGCAACGACAGCGTCGATCCCCCCAGACTCCGCGTCGGACATCATGGACTGGAACCCGGAGCGCTCGGTGTCCGTGCCAGTGCTCTTGTCGCGGTACACCTCGATCTCCCCGAGGCCGGTGTCGAACTCGTGTTCGACGTACTCACTCGTACTGGTGAGCTGTCGATCGAGGTTCTGCTCGGTGGTTGAGACGCGGACGTAGCAGCCGACGGTAGCCATGTCCGTGAACACGGGGGGAGAGGATATAAAGAGTGGTAGTTATGAACAGCCTGTACGAGAACATCCGTTCTCGGTCAGGTGAACCGCTCCAGCGACAGTTGCGAAGCCGCGACTGTCACGTCCCCACAGAGATACGCCAGGTACCGACCACCCAGCCACGGCTTCGGGACGTGTCGGAGGCAGGTGCGACCGTTCCCGTTCGAGCACACTGCCTGTCTGTCGCAGTAGTCACAGCGCCCCCGCCGGCTCATCGTCTCCAACGCGGCAGGAACTCCGTCGTCGCCGCGCACCGATCGCACACATGGCCCGCGACGGGCTCCTTCTGTCGTCCCGACCAAACGCGCCCTCGACACCAGTCGTGTCCGACGAGCGTACAGACGCCCCGACGCCCGACCCAGACGGCGAACGACCCGAGCGTCACGAGTCGACCCTCCATTTTCGTCGATCGAACATCTCCTTACTGCCGACCCGACGGAGTACCCCCTTTGCGTCGATGTACGCAAACCTCCTTGCGTCGATGTCGGACCTCCGAGACTGCACCTCCAGTATATCTCCTATCCGGTGCTCCGTCGGATGCTCCGCCGCTCCGACGGTAAGAGGTTCTTGAACGGTCACTGTGACACCTCTCCGATCTCGTCGGTATCATCCCGCTCCTGATCGTGAATCAGGATTGGGGTCGGAGGACCCCACCTAAACGAGTGATACCCCGAGCACTCGTTGCACCAATACGTCGCGATCGCACCGTAGTTCGCAACAGGCATCGTGTTCTCGGTCGCGAACACTTTCCCAGTCTGAGGACACTGCAATCTGACTGATGGCCCGTGGTAGTCGCCGGACCGGTCGATCTGCCAGTGCAGGAGGATCAACAGTCCCGTCCCGCTCACCACTCCGACGACCACAGCCTGTCTCGCGGTACTGGACAGGAGAGTCGTCCAGTATCCGAGAGCGCCGAAGATGCACGCGAGGACGACGCTGGGGAACACGAACCCGAGAAGATGAATCACCTGATCACGCATCAGAGAACACCTCTGACGGGGAGACTCCCTCGGGGACCAACAGCATTGCTCCGGTGAAGGGGTCGACCAGGGGTTGGATCGTCGACCCCTGCTCGACACCCGCCCGTCGCGCCCACTCCCGCCGCCACGCGATCGTCACCGATCCAGACCGCTCCTGTGCGGTCACGTCGTCCAACTCGATCCAACTGTCTCGCTCCGTCAACACGCTCGCTGCCCGGTCTCTCGCTCTCACACCGCCCGATGTACTCTCGCTCACGGGCCGAACACAACCCGCAGGGAGGATAAAATCCCTGATCTCCCCCCTGCGTACAACCCTGTGATCACCCCCGTAATCACCCCGTCGTCCGTCGACCCTACCCCCTATCCGGGTACACGCTGGGGCATGTCACGCTACGTGGCAGATCGAGACGAGTTCGAAGCGCTCCAGGCTCTCACAGACGCTGGAGACGGAGTACAGGCAGTACTCAACAAGTACCTCGCAGGAGAGGAGATCACCGCGTCGGAGGACTACGGAGAGTACCTCACAGCAGTGAACTCCAACAGACTCCAGTCACAGACAGACTGCGTCAGCTGTACGGAGACGACAGCCACCGCATCGGAGTCGTGGATCTGGGGGGCTCTGGAGGCAGTCGGGATTGGGGTCGTCCTCGGCCTCGCGGCGATTCTCGCTGAGGAGATCGATTTCGGGGAGATCGTGGGGATGCTACTGTGATCGAGATCGTCGCCGAATGGTGGGGGGAGTCTGAGGGACGGACGGTGTTGGTTGGGTACTGGTCGGTCGACATCTGCGTCAACGGGACATTGGAGCAGACCGTCCATCGGTCGTCGCACCTGTTCGACGACCACGACGAGTGTGAGGAGTGGGCGCGAGAGAAGGCTGAAGAGGTCGCTGAGGCCTTCGACGAGTCCGTCGAGGACGGCACGCTCGAACTGACGGTCGAACATCTCGGGGGTGAGGCATGACGCTCGTGTGTGACGGGTGTGAGGACGACATCGAGGTACAGAGGCCAAAGGCCGCCGTCCCTCTGTCAGACGGAGGAGTGATCGATCTCTGTGTCGAGTGTACCTCAGTCCTCGACGAGTACTGCACACACACCGAGATCTCCGACGCCATCCCGAACGTGTACAGGGGAGAGGTTCGCATCGAGGTCCACGAGGACGGCATCCTGCGACAGGTGGAGGGAGAGCGTGAGTGACGACTGGACGTGTCCGGAATGTGAGTACTCCGGCGACCGGAAAGAGGTGCTCGGGCATGTCCGCGGCCGGACGGACGACGCACACGACGACGTGGAGCCGGAGCGGGCCGACTCCGACGCGGAGGGAGACGAACCGGAAGACGGCGAAGACACGGAAGCCCCCGACGAGGGGGCCCCGGAAGACCCCTCTGAGGGGGACACAGACCCCCAGGATCAGGTGATCGACGCCGCCGTCTCGGGCGAGGACGTGACCGACGAACCAGAGGACGACGATGGAACCGAGGGGTCTCGCGAAGGCCCCTCACCCCCCGCAGGGCTCCCGTGGAAACGGGTCGCGCTCGGGTTGGTCGCTCTCGGGGCCGCGGTCGTCGTCTCGGGGTCGCGAGAAGACGACACGATCGACGTGGAAGGCACAGTCGAGTCGACAGAGCCGGCCGACCCGGCGGACTCGGACTCAGACGGCTCTGACGCCAGTGAGCCGGTCGCGAGGGGGCTGTCGTGACCGACAACGACACTCCCGACCCGGACGCCGAGCAGGGGGCAGACGACGACGAGGGAGTCCCCGAGGTACCTGCGAGCGAGAAGGCCGATGTACCGTCGGAGTTGGCGGAGAAGATGGCCGACGCGGACTCTGACGACCTCGACGACCCCGAGGCGGCCGACTCCGACGAACCGGGGGACGGCGAAGACGTGGAGGCCCCCGACGAGGGGGCCCCGGAAGACCCCGAACCCCCCTCAGTCGAGTGGGGCGAAGCCGCGGTCGAGTCGTACGCGGTCCTGCTCGTCGCCGTCTGTGAGGAACTCGACGACGGAGACGTGAACGTCAACAGCGGGGAGATCGTGGACATGGCCCGCTCGGGACCGATCGACCTGGTCGAACAGGCGGGCCTCGTGCTCGACGACTGGGGAGTCAGTGGCGACATGGCCCCCGAGACCGCCGTCGCCGTCGGAGCGGCCACACTCGCCCTCGCGGTCGTCGTTCGCGAGACAGACGCGGCTGGAGAGGCGGTGTCTCGTCTCTCCGACCAGCTCGATCTTCCAGGAGGTGACGACTGATGTTCGGGGGCAGCAGCAAAGTCCTCTCGGTGATCCAGAACCCCGAGCAGTCCGAGGAACTCCGGTCGCTCCTGGGTCACGTTGCGGAGATCGAGCAGGAGCAACGACGAGAGACACGCAGACTCTGCGAGGCCGCGGGAGTCGACCCCGACGATGTCGGGGTTGAACCGCCGCCCGACCACGACGACCGTGTCGACGAACTCTGCGCGGGTGTCGGGAGCCGCATCTCCGGAGACCCATGGAGCGTGTGGGTCGACCACGTCGTGCCGGCAGAGGTAGCCGACGAGATCGACCGCGAGGCAGCGAGGAAGTGGGCGGACTTCACCGGAGAGGAGTGGACCGACGAGATGCGGTCGGTGATCGATCACTGGAGATCGTCGGACACCGATACGACCGAGTACTCCGACGCGGACATCCTGCGGGCGCATCTCGCTCAGGACACCGGTCTGGGTCTGGACGAGTTCGTACGCTGGGTGCTGGGGTACTCCGCCGGTCGGTGTCACTACGCGGTGTTCGCGTCAGAACTGGCGGCGAACACGCGGAGTCTCAAAGCGGTGCGTCGGGAGGTAGAAAACTGATGCACCTGCTCGTCGCTGCCGCGTCAGGCTGGGGGAAGGGGTACATCTCTCAGGTTCTGGCGGACCGGAACATCGCAGGAGACCGGTACGACATGACCGTGGTGTTGGACACCTCGAACGAGTTCAGAGGCCTGGTCTTGCCGAGGTACGGCCCGGCCCCAGCGTCACACTGGAACGTGAGAGCGAAGGAACACCACTGTTGGACATCGTCCGAGTGGCGCACCCTCGTTGAGGACAGCGACCCGGCACTGGTCCTCGGGAGGTCAGTCCCGAAATCACAGTGGAGAGAGGCCTGCGCGGAGATCATCCTCGGCTGTCGACGCTCCGACCTCGACGTGCTGGTTGTCGTCGACGAGGCCCATGGGGTTGCACCGCAGCGCGAGGGGTATCCGAAAGCAATCCGGGAGCTTGCAACCGACGGACGAACTGAGGGGGGCAGTGCCACATCGTCGATCCAGATCACACAACGACCTGCCCAACTCGACAAGACCGTCGTCGGGAACTGTACGGCACGGTTCCTCGGCGGTTTTGAAACCTCGAACGACCTCGGTGCGATCAAACAGGTGCTGGAGTACCCGGCAGACCTGCACTCGTCGGGGGGACAGCGGCTGACCGTCGACCTCTCCGACGACCTCCGAACGGACGACGGCGAAGCGATCTCAGTCAGGAAATGGACCGAAGCTGACGAGTCGGGGGAGCCGCAGACAGTCAACTCCGAGTGGATCTACAGCGACGAGACTGGTGAAATCTCCCGGAAGCAGTCGAACGACTACGACCCCCGGTGTGAACACGTCGGAGCGCGGGGCAAGCGTATCGACGTGGGGGTGTAGAGGTGTCTGGACCGAGCGTCTCGATCACGCTGTACGGCGAAGAAGCTCAGCGGTTTAAAGAAATCGCCGAGGAGGTTGAGGAGGTGAGCGGCTTCACCCCGTCGAACGCGGACGTGGCACGAGAGTTGATGCGGGAGTTCGACGAACGCGAGTACCGCCGGTAGGTCCCGCTGGGACCCGCTGGGACGACCTCGAATCCAGCCGGATATGGGTTGCTGACTCTTCAGACGGCTGTCCATCGGTAGAGCCGCATGTCCGTGATGATGGACAACGTCGACGAGGTCGTAGATGAACAGCTGTGGCGCGACGCCGCGCCGGTTCTCGGCGGGCTGCTCGCCGCGGAGATGGCCGCGCCGTACGTGGCCGGCACCACCGTCCCCGGCATCGACTACACTCTCAGCGCGAACGGAGAGTCAACAGCGCTCGCCGGACTCCTGACAATCGTGGTGTCGCAGTTCGCTCCGGTCGGGAAGAAGAAGCGGATGCTGCAGCTGGGAGCCGGTTCCGCGGCTCTCCTCGGAGCAGCCGAACGCACCGGAGTCCGCTCGATGCTCCCGTCGGCCGGGGGTGGTGTCTGATGGGTCGAACGCTCTCCAACGCGAGTGACATCGCGACGGAGCTGACCAACATCCCCGGTGAGCTCGACTCGGTACTGTCGTTCTCTCCCGAGGCCGGCCGCGTCCTCCAACTGATCAACAACGTGGAGCGGACGGAGGAGGTCGGTATCCCGGTGTTCATGAAGCTGAAGGACGCGGATGGGAACGATCTGCCTGTCGACACGGAGGTCGCCCTGGAGTTCATGTCACCCGACCGCGAGCGTCCGTTGGTCGCGTCGCAGGTCCGTCGGAACATCGAGGACTACCGCATCCTGTCTCTCACCGAACAGCGGAAGGAAGAGTACATCGCCGGGACCCTGATCAAGCTCAGAGATCACGCGGAGACCGACGAGACGCGCACACTCGGAGCAGGGCACCTCGACGAGATCCGGGTGTCGATCCGGTCTCCGACAGAGATCGACTGGTCGAACTCCCAGATCTCGATCTACGAGGCAGCCGTCCGCGAGGGTCCCGCATGACTCGGGACGAACTCCTCACCAAGCTCCAGGAGGTCTCATCCAGGCCGGACAGGCTGCCCCTCCGAGACATGACGGTCGGACTCGACGAGACGACACGCGACGGCCTCGATCGCGTGGCCGAGTTCGTCGCCGACCAGATGATCGTGCTACGCGGTGACGACAAGTTTGTCCCGGGAATCCTCGCTCGGGAGAGCTTCACCGCGAACTCCGACGGAGGGGATGCGGAGACGTTCGAACTGTCGCACGACCTGATCGACTCCGGACATCTGTCGACGGACGTGTCTGTGTTCGTCGACGACGGCACCGTGGCGCAGGTGTGGCCGGACAGCGTCGACTACGCGGCCGACTCGGTGACCGTGTCGACTCCGGCAGACGCAGAGGTCACGATCTTCTACGCGAGCGGGGCGCAGGGAAGGATGTTGCTCCGGAAGGTGTCCGAGAAGGGAATCACGGCCGACGTGATCGAACTCGACCCCGGTCTCGTACACCGTCGCGACAAGCTCTCGGACCCGATCCAGCTGGACTTCGACAGACCGCTGGAGCCGGTGATCCCGGAGCACTTCTCGTTCGAACTGATCGCTGATGTTCCGTACACACCGGCTGTGACGGTCCCATCTGGTGACGAGCGCGCCCCGAATCCGGTTGTCCAGGTCCCGTACTACCGAGTCCTGAGCGACATCTCTGGAGCCCAGAGTGTCGTCAGACGGTCGATGTCGGAGGCGTAATCGTGCAGTCTGGACTCGACACCACGGCCGACGTGACGGTTGCGTCGTCGGGGTCGGTAGCGTCCGAGTCTTCGGGTTCCAGCGGGCCGAGCGGGCCAAGCGGGCCGTACGTGAAGATCGTCACCGCGGCCAACCACTCGTGGAGGGTAACCGTCCAGGACCTCTGGCTTCTGGTGCTGCTGATCGGACTCGGGTCGTCCGTGCTGTTGACCGGGGCACGAGTGTGGGCCGACGCTGGAGGTGTTCTCTGATGGCCATCCCGCGTGGACTCTCCACGGGAGGTGGTGGCGGCTCCAGCGGCGGGGCGGACATCACCACCACCGGGATCGGAGGTCTCGGGAGTCTGTCAACCGGCAACGGTGGCGGATCGGGCGGCGGTTCGTCTGGAGGGTCCGACAGCAGCTCGTCGAGTGACTCCGACGGAGGTTCGTCGTCGTCGTCGACATCGATCAGCGACCGAACCGGTGGCCCGATCGGGTCGGGGTCGGTCGACATCGACGTTGACTCTGACACGGGAGATGCCAACGAGTCGATCAGCGGCATCGGAGGCGGAGGGGCGACTCACGACGCATCCACTGACGACGACGACATCGACGTGGTTGAGGTAGACACGGGAGACTACTCGAACGACGACGGGAGCGACGCCGTCGACGCGATCGAGGAGACTGAGCAGGCAGTTGAGGACGCGACAGACGGTCTTGCGTTCGGGGACGACGACGTGGACGACGTGGGCAGCGGAGAGGCCACGGAGACCGTCTCTGGCGGGTCGAACTCGAACGACTCCGGTGGGTCGTCGTCGAACTCGAACAACTCGAACAACTCCGATGGGTCGAACGAGTCGGAGAACGACACTGGTCCGGAGATCGGGAACGAGACGCTCTCTGACCTGATCTCGGACCTCGACGAGGGGCAGAGCGCCGCCGACGCCGCCAGCAACTCCGACGACAGCGAGACGGGCGGCGTCGTGCCAACGATCAAAAACAACCCGGTCGTCGTCGCTGGAGGGGTCGGTGCGGTCGTGCTCCTGCTGGGGGTGGTCGCATGACGGAGACCAAGAGCGGGAACGTGATCCTGCGCGAGGTCGCTGTCCCGAACCAAGTTGCTCCCGGAGAGACGTTCGAGGCGACAGTGACGGTCTCCAACGGAGCCGGTTACATCAACCCGCTCGACGGTGACAAGTGCGCGTTGGCTCCGCCGGGCTACAAGATCGAGGTCGTCTGCGAGGGGCCGAACGGGGCGACACGGAGCACAGACGACTGTATCACCACGACCGAGATCGGGACACGAGACGAGGAGTACGAGTTCGTGTTCACCGCCCCCTCCGGAGCGAACTCCACGACCGTCGAGGCACACGTCGAGATGCGCGGCTCCGGGATGGCGACGGACGACGAGACCGCGACCGTGACCGTCTCCGACAGCGCTCCCGCGGAGTCCGACTCCGACGGGGGCTCCTCTGACAACCCGTTCGACCTGCCGTCGTTCGGGTCTGGTGGAGGTGCTGGAGGCGGCGGAGGCGGAGGGCTCCCGTCGTTCGTGCCTGATCTCGGAATACAGACGATCGGCCTCGGACTCGCCGGCCTGCTGCTGATCGTGGCGGTGATCTCATGATCGACCAGCTCCCCGTCCCCGTTCTCGACGCGGTCCTCACGCTGTGTGCGGGGTACGTCTCGTGGCAGGCTCACCAGGTGCGCTCGTGGATCAAGTCCCACGAGGAGCGCACCGAGGCCAACGAGGTACGGTCGCACTACAACCGTCAGGTCCTCGACGAAGCCGGGCACGACACCGACAATCTCCCTCCAGCCGACGACCCTGCTGCCGGAGAGTTCGCGACTGACGGAGGTGAAGACCTGTGAGCGGTCTCGGCAGCGACACGATCGGACCGAACGCTCGCGTTGAGCGGGTACTGAGTAACTACGGTCTCGGAGCGGACAGCCTCGCCGACGACCTCGTACAGTCGGACCAGCTCCGTCTCCAGCTGGCGCATCTGCTGGAGGCACGGGGTGAGGACAGTATCGTGGACGCGGAGGTCGCCGCCTCGCAGTCGGAGGACGACCAGCCAGAGCACCCCGAGTACATCTCCGGGTCGGTCGAGACCGAGAAAGATCCAGAGCCGCTCGAACTGGACTTCAGCGCCTCGGCAGTGATCGTACGACGCATCGACTCCCGAATCTGGGTGGCCCTGCGCCCTCCGGAGAGCGCGAAGTACAAGATGCAGATCGACCCAGGGCAGGACGAGACTCCGTTCGTTCTCTCTCCTCCTGGCCTCTCTGTCACCCGCATCTGGGTCGGACGACCTGAGGGAGAGGACGACACGAGCGTCATGGTCGACGCGTTCGACTAACACACATGACATTCTTCAGCCAAAAAGAAGCCGAGTATAAGCAGTTCAGGAAGGACGTGATCGACAGGATCGAATCCGAAACCAGTTGGAACACCCTGGTCAACTACAGCACCAGTCAGGATGCAGACGGAAACACCGGATACGCCGCGTGGGACCCCGGTCCGGACTCCACCGACCTGATTTGGCTCGGGACGGAGGTGAACAACCAGAACGACCGGGCGGGCAAGACGCTCGATCTCCGAACCGGGTCGAAGAGTGAGGGGTTGGACAGCAACAACCAGCCCGCAAACAGGTGGGCGCGGCAGCATAGCGATCTAAGATACAGGAACAACACCCCGAACGCGACCGACACGGTCAGATACTGGATGTCAGTGACTGACACCGGCTTCGCAATCGCTTCCGAGCGGGTTGAGTCGGACGGAAACGACGAGGCGGTGTGTGTCTTCGTCAGCAAAATCGACCGCGCTTGGGACTACACACAGGCGTCAGCAGTAGATAGTACATTCTCAATGGGGCGTCACACGTCCAGCGACGGTGACGGTTCCGGAGACATTCGGAACGGGTCGAACACCAGCGGTGGGATGGGAATTCGGAATCCTGATCAGAATTTCGACAACTACCCCCGGAGTTCGAGACTGATCTACTCGAACAACTACCGGAACAGCAACAACAACCGGACGCTGATCGGTACGACCGATCGGGTGCTCCGTGATCGGTCAAAGTCGGATGTTGCGACCGGCGACACGGTGCAGGACTCGGACGGCAGCAACGTCTACATGTTATTTTCGTTCGAGAAAACGCAGAACTTCGCACTGAAAATGGTGTGAGAGAATGGTCAGTATCACAGACGCACCGGTCGGGACGGGCACGCTGGCGGGCCAGTTGAGCGTTGGTGACCGCGTCACAGGCGGCGGCGGCGGCGTGTCTGTCACGCCCGATGCGAGCCAGTTGAGCGCTGCCAGCCGGATCAAAGACGGCGTCGACGGCGTGTCTGTCACGTTCGGCGCGGGGCAGTTGAGCGTTGGCGACCGTGTCACGGATGGCGTCGACACGGTCACGATCGACGAGCGGGCTGAGGGCGCGATAGTCCCCCTCGGAGACTTCCGGCGCGTCGAGATCTCCCTGCTCGACACGGCCGGCGACCCACTCACCTCGGCGGACCAGCTGGTCGTCGAGGGGCCGTTCCCCGTGTCGCGACCGGTCAGTGTCGACGACGGAGAGGCGTCCGCGACGGCGTACCTACTACAGACTGAGTACTCGGACGCTCGCGTCACTGCTCAAGACGATCCAGCACTGATCTACGAGTGCGTCGACGGTCTCCCGATCAGTCCGCGTGACGAGTCGGCTGTGCTCCGGTTCCGACCCGTCTCCGTCGGGGAGTCGGGGCTGCACGTTACCGAGACGAGACTCGGGTGAGGAGTGGGTTAGAACTGTTCTCTTCGCGACCACTCCTCGGGGTCGGCACACGGGGGCTTCAGGTGCCACACCGTGCGCTCAACCCCACTGCCGGGGTGCGACGTTTGGAACGACACGTACCCTCTCTTCCGGAGTGGGTACAGAGCGGCCTCGATGTTCGACTCTTGCGTCTGGAGCTGCTGTGCGAGTTCGGCGCCGTGTCGCTCCGGGACGACGACGAGCGAGTCCGTCGAGACGGAGAGCAGCGCGTCGTAGATCTCCGACTCACGCTCGCCGCTCGGACGGTGTTCGAGACGGCCGCGCGACTCGGCGTTGCGCTCGACGAAGTCGCGAAGAGCTTCGCTACGGCTGTCGTACCCGAGATCGTCGAGAGCAGCGTCGAACCGGGCGACCGCGTCGCGGTTCACCCGGAACGTCACGGTCTGCTCCCTGTCCTGTCCGGGCAGGTCCGACCCACTGCTCATGGTCGTACCCCCTCTGCCCCCTCTGTGTAATAACGCGAGTTTGGCCCGTTATTACACGCGCCGTCCTGCGATCTCCCCCCGGAAACAGTAGGGGTATTACACCCCTCCCGGGGGGTGCCAGCCGGACTCGTGCGCACGCGGGCATGCGCGCGACCCGTCACACCCGACCACCTCCGTCACCGGTGGCCTCTCCGAGGCTCTGCTGTCGCGAGCGAACACTCCGACGGCGCTCGAACGCCGACCGGGCCTCAGGTTCAACGTCGACGGCCAACCAGTCGCGGCCGGTCGCCTCGGCGGCGATCGCCGCTGGAGCAGTCCCCGCACACGGCACGAGTACAGTCTCTCCACCGTCTGTGAGGGCCTCGATCCACCGCCGGTACGGCGCGACGGGCTTGACTGACCCCCAGCCGTAGGGATACCCCGGCTCTGTCCGTCGCGGGTGCCGCGCCGGCTGCCGAGCTCCGGCGGTCGACCGCCTCTCGGTCGCACCAGCGTGTCCGAACACCACAGGGTACCCCGCGTTGCTCAGGTACTGCCCGGGCGTCGACGTGTCTGGATCGCCGCGGGCGTTGACGTACACCACACCGCCGACGCGTCGGTACCCCCCGCCGGTGTACCGAGACGACGCCGGCACGTCCCCCCACTCGCCGCACAGGTAGTCGAGCAGTCGGGGCAGCAGCCAGTCGTCGGCGTCGGCGATCAGCCACCCACCTGGTTTGAGTACACGGCGGATCTCGTCGAGCAGAGCGCGCGTCTGGTCGAACTCGTGCGTGGGGTACTCGACACCGAACTCCCCCTGGCGGCCCGGACGACTCCAGGCGTCGTCGAGGTGGCACAGCGCGACCGCGTCCGACTCCAGTGACTCCAGCAGGTCCAGAGCGTCCTCGACGACGTACCCTGTCTCTGTCACCGTGGACCACCTCGCTCCCGATCGGCACGGAGCGCGCGGTCGACACTGCCCCCGTCGGTCGCTGCCTGCTCGTCCGTCGTGGTGCGTGCCAGTCGGACGGTCTCGCCGGTCGCGTCGTCGTCGCGACCGACGTAGCGCATGTAGAGCACACAGAGGTGCGCACACGGCCCGCGGTCGTCGTCGCGGTAGTGGAACCCCTTGCAGTCGCACCACCCGCGTGGCGACCCGTCGACGCGGCCGAGAGCGACCGTGTGCGGGTTGCCGTCCGGTAGACAGACCGTCCACCCCCAGGACGACTGTCGGACCACGAGCGCGTCCTCACGCTGCTCACGGGCCCGCTCGACGCTGCCAGACGGGGTGTCCGCTCGGCCGGCCGCGGCGAACGACAGCAGCGGCGCGTCGAGTACGTCGCTGGCGTCGACGCGGTCGGCGTCGAGGTCCGGCGTCGGGTCGCCGCCCCCGTGTTCGGTGAGCGAGCTCACGGAGGCGAGCACCTCCGTGCGAAGACGCCGACGCCTCCAGCCTCGGGGTCGTCGACGTGATCGGCAACGGCCTCGGCGACAGCCTCGGCGTCGGCCGGTTCCTTCTTCAGGAACCGGTCGTCGTCGTCCGACGGCCGAACCTTTCTCGGCCCGAGGTCGTCTCGCTCGGTGAGGAACTCGTCGTTCTCTGACTGGCAGTTCACTTCCCACAGACCGTCGTCGTCACGGAAGTACCCGTTCCAGCCGGCGTAGTCTTCCCACAGCCGGAGTTCGCCGTCGTCGTTGAACAGGTCCTCGACGGAGATCTCACGGGAGACGGTGACGGTGGCCTCGTTGTCCTCCGGATGGATCTCGCAGTCGACGGAGCGGTCGATACTGCTACTCACGCAGACCACCCCGACGCCGTCGGGTGCCACTTTCGCTGTGGCGTACGGTTTCTGTTAAATTCCTGATGGGACCGCCGTGATTCGAACACGGGTCCGACGCACCCCATGCGCCGAGGATACCGCTACCCTACGGTCCCGCAGTTACACAGTTCGGGGAGACCAACTTGAGGGTGTCGTTTCGCCGACCACTGCGAGCCCCTTCGCG
>JAHENP010000027.1 GCA_018609965.1 Haloferacaceae archaeon | reverse complement strand
GTGACGGACGACGAGCGCGCAGAGATCGGCGAGGCGTTGTACGAAGCCGGCAGTGCGGTGACAGACGACGCGAGCATCGTCCGGTACCCGCCGGGTGAGCAACACGGGACGGAGCCGCCGGCGCCCGTCGCGGCGGCGATGGCCGACGCCGACGCCTTCCTCGCGCCGACGACGACGAGTCTGAGTCACACCCGCGCACGGTCGGCGGCGACGGACGCCGGCGCACGCGGTGCGACGCTCCCGGGAATCACGTCGGATGTGTTCACGACGGGACTGGACGCCGACTACGAGGCGATCGTCGACCACTCACAGACGATCTACGAGCAGGTCGCCGGCGCGGAGGAGGTCCGAGTGACGACAGACGCCGGAACTGATCTGACCGTCACCGTCGACGACCGGGAGTGGTACCAGGACACCGGCGACGTGTCGGAGCCGGGCTCGTTTTCGAACCTGCCGGCCGGGGAGGTGTTCACCAGCCCGTCGGCCGCGGAGGGGACCTACGTCGTCGACGGGACGATGATGCCACACGGGCGGTTAGACGAGCCGTTACGGTTCGAGGTCGAAGACGGGCTCGTCACGCACATCTCCGACGACCAGATTCGCGAGCAGGTCGAAACCGCCGCCGCGGAGGTCGGTGACGCGGCGTACAATCTCGCCGAACTGGGGATCGGGACGAACGTCGGCGTGACGGAACTCGTCGGGCACGTCCTGTTGGACGAGAAGGCCGCGGGGACGATCCACGTTGCAATCGGCGACAGCGCCTCCATCGGCGGGGAGACGGAGGCGCCGCTCCACCTCGACGGGATCGTCCGCGAGCCGACGGTGTTCGTCGACGGTGAGGAACTGACCCTGCCGGAGCCGTGAGCGTGCGACTGGCCGTCACCACTCGCGCGGAGACGTTCGAACGGCTCCAACCCGCTCTGGGTGACCGTGGCATCGAGGTGGTCCACGTCCAGCCCGACGAGCGTGTGCTCCCGGTCGCGGAGTCGCCGTTTCCCGACGTGGATGTCGGCTGGGTGTACCCCTCGCGGCTGATGGAGGGGGCGGTGGTCGACAGCCACCTCGGCGTGCCGTGGGTGAACGGCCGGGCGGACATCCTTGCCTCGCGCAACAAGGCCGGCGTCCTCACGCGGCTGGCGGCCGCAGACCTGCCGGTGCCGGCGACGCGAGTCGTCTCCAACCCCGCGAGCGAGACGACCGTCGGAGAGGCCGCCGCGGCGGTTGGCTGGCCGGTGGTGATCAAACCCAACTCGACGACCCGCGGTGTCGGGGTCGCGAAGGTGTCGGAGCCGGACTCCGTCGCGGGCGTGACGGACTATCTGGATCTGGTCCACGACTACCGCGCGACCGGTGACCGGTCGTATCTCCTCCAGGAGTACCTCCCGGGTGCGACGGACTACCGGGTGATGGTGCTCGACGGGACCTACGTCGGCGCCGTCCAGCGGCGACTCCCGGACGAGCGGCTCGCAGAGGGTGGGTGGAAACACAACGTCCACCGCGGCGCGATTGCGGAGTCGGTGGACCTCGACCCCGAGTTGCGGCGGCTGGCCGAGCGTGCGGCGGCGGTGTTGGACGTTGATCTCCTGGGTGTCGATCTACTCGT
This sequence comes from Haloferacaceae archaeon, assembly GCA_018609965.1. Taxonomy (GTDB): domain Archaea; phylum Halobacteriota; class Halobacteria; order Halobacteriales; family Haloferacaceae; genus JAHENP01. The sequence continues at coordinate 2,480 of JAHENP010000027.1, read as the reverse complement.
CACGGACGACCGCGCGGTGATCTCGGAGACGAACGCCCGTCCAACCGTCGACGACGCCGAGAAGTACGTCGACGGGTTCTACGACCGTGTCGCCGAACTCGTTCGGGAGACGGCCGCTGGCGCCAGGGTCGAGACGTAGTTGTCCGGTGTCGCCCTCGCCACGAAACTGGAAGGCGGCGACGGTTCAGGGGTGTATCGCTCGGAGTCGAGGGCGTGTCTGGGTACGTCACACGCGACGGGCGGACGATCGACGCAGTCGAGGACGCGACGGAACTGGTCGGTAACACGCCACTCGTCGCGTTGGAGTCGGCACCGAATCTTTTCGCCAAGCTGGAGTCCCACAACCCCTACTCGGTGAAAGACAGGATCGCTCGCGAGATGGTCGACCGCGCGGAGGCGACCGGGCGACTGTCGCCGGACAGGACATTGGTGGAGGCGACCTCCGGCAACACCGGGATCGGGGTGGCGTTCGTCGCGGCGGTCCGGGGGTACGACTGCGTGCTCGTCGTGCCGTCGTCGGCCAGCCGGGAGCGACGACAGCTCGCGCGCTGGGTGCGAACGTCGAAATCGTGGACGGGGGCGTGTCGGCCGCCCGCGAGCGAGCCGCCGAGATCGTCGCCGCCGACCCGGGTGCCGTCCGGCTCGGACAGTTCGAGAACGAGGCGAATCCGCCGGACGACCGCCCTGGAGATCTGGGCAGCGATGGAGGCGGCCCTCCGGGTCGCCGAGGACCACCCCGAGGAGTTGACCGTGGTTGTCCTCCCAGACTCCGGAGAACGGTATCTCTCGACGGAGCTGTTCGAGTCCGAGGAGACGGCGCCGACGAACTGAGTCGGATCGGTTGGATTCGCCGAGACGCAGAGAGTCGGACTGCGACGAGCGGCTACAGGTCGATGCTGGCGGAGTCGTCGACGGCGTCGAACGTCACCGTGAGCACGCCGTTGTTGAACGAGGCGTCCGCGGAGTGTTCGTCGACACGGCTCGGGAGGCCGACCCGTTCCTGGTACTGGCGGCTCTCGCCGGCGGCAGACACTGTGAGCGTCTCGCCGTCACACTTCAGGTTGATGTCGTCTTTCGAGACACCCGGGAGGTCGGCGACGACTCGGACGCTGCCGTCCCCCTCGTAGGTGGAGACGTGTGTCTCGGAGCCGAAGCCGGCGTCACCGTCCGGCCCACCCATGTCGTTCATCATCCGCTCGATCTCGTCGAAGATGTCCCCGAACGGGTCGTCGCGATCATCCCGCATACGTCTCGTGGTATGGCGGTCTCCCTCAAAAGCCTTCTCTCGCCTCTCGGCTCGTGAACCGCCGAGGCCGACGAGACCCGCCGGTACGACGGCCGTCGCCGGTGTCGACGCCGTGTGAATCCAAAGACGCTTACTCCGCCGTCCCGAATATGGTTCCAATGCGAGACCGGTACAAGGAGTTGATGCTCCGCAGCTTCAAGGACGCGATGGACATCGTCGACGACTACAACACGTGGGCTGCGGAGGCGTTCGAGGACGACCCGGCCGTCCCCCCGCAGGCGGTGCCGCAGGTCGCGATGGCGTTGTATCAGTCGCGCGTGATGGACGGCTGGGGTGGTGACGGTGGGTTCGACATCCCGGAGTTCGACGACAAGATGTTCGAGTGACGACCGCGCGGGTCACGTCCCGTCGACTCACGTGACGACTTTCACCTGCATCTCCTTGCTGTCTGCCCAGTACTTGTACGCCGCGTACACGCCGTTCGCGACGCCGACCGTCCACCAGCCGAAGAGGACGAGAATCACCAAGTGCGCGCCGAGGCCCCCGAACGTCGTCTTCTTCAACCGCGCGGAGTCCTGCCCGCGATCCTTCACGTCGTACCCCTGTGTGATGTGGTCGTCGATCACCCGCTCGTACTCCGTCTCGTCGTCGCACTTCCTCACTCGCATTGAAAACGCCAAGTTGACTGTTCGGATTAACTCTGGCTCGTCTCGTCAGCGATTGGCGAGAACGACCCCGCGTCTCCGGGAGATGCCGCTCGGTGGAAGCACACTACAAAAGAACGAACCGGGGGGAGAGCGTTCAGTCCGCGGCTTCGGCTGTCGGAGCCTGCGACACGGGCGGTGTCTCGACGGCGGTGAACAACAACGACGAGAGCGCGTCGAGCACCTCGTCACGCTCTGTGGCGGTGAGGACGTACTCGCTCGTGGGAACGCCACTCTCCAGCGCGCGGGAGTCTGGCAGCTCCCTTTCGGGGACGACGGTCGCCGCCTCCAGGTCCGCCATCGCCTCCGCGACGGCGGTGACGAGTGTCAGCGTCTGTTCGGTGTTGCCGCGGTCGTGTCTGTCGAGCTGTTGTTGGGTGTCGATACAGAGCGTCACCAACTCGTCGATCCGCGTCCTCGGGAGTTGGGTGTCGCGCAACTGGTCGATGGAGGCGCCGTACGCCGACTGCAGTTGCTCCGGGCGGTTGGCTGTCGATTCGTCGGCCTCGGTCGCGCCGTCACGCTTTTGT
>JAHENP010000026.1 GCA_018609965.1 Haloferacaceae archaeon | reverse complement strand
CTCGCCGAGACGATGGACCCGGATCTGGTGTTGCCGGTCCACTACGACACCTTCGAACTGCTCGCGGCCGACGCCGAGGCGTTCGCGGCCGACGTGGCGAGCCGCGGTGTCCCGGTCGTCCTCGACGAGCAGGGTGTCGCGTAGCCCAGCCGAGGCGTCCGTAGCCGGTCACAGTCTTGGTGTGCGAGCCCCCACGCAAGCTACTTGACTCGGGAGCCGTTTCAGTCAGGTGAATGTCCAGAACGCCACGGTACTGCTCCGCCTGCGGCGAACGGCTCTCGCCCGGTGACAACTTCTGTGCAGCGTGTGGCGAGTCCGTCACCTCCCGAGAGACACACGCCCGCGACGGGGTCGACACCCCGAGTGACGCGGGCGGGTACAGGGAGCCTGCCGGCGACGACGGGGGAGGACCCCGGACCGACCCGACGAGACACCGGCGTGGGGCGGCGACAGACGACGACAGACGGTGGCTCCGCCAACGGGTCGCAGATCTCCGTGCCCGCGGGTGGGAGGTGACCCGCAACAACGGCGACCGCGTGGCGTTGGTCGACCGGGGTGTCGGGTCGATCCCCGCGCATCTCCTCGTTTTCGCTTTCACGGGCGGGATGGGCAACCTCCTGTACGGCTGGTACTCCTGGACGTGGGGCGCGCCAGAACGGTTCGTCACCGCCGACGGCCACGAGGAGGTCGACGAGGGCGGCGACGGGGTCGACACCCTGATCGCTGCCGTCGTTGCCTTAGGCGTGCTCGGGATCAACGCGGTGTTGTTCGTGATCGCGTTGCTCGCCGGCGCTCCCTCGGTGGCCGTCTCCGGACTCCTGTTCACGTTGTTGTTGCTCGTCGGCACGGTCGCCTTCCGGACAGACGTGGAGACCGCCTCGCTGTCGAAGTTCGGGCGGGAACGCGAGGTCGACGAACAACAGGTGCGGACGCCGCCGGAGTCGTGTGCCGCCTGTGGCGACCGCGTGATCGAGGGGGAACGCCGGGAGTTCGCCGACCAGTTCTACCTCGCGGGCGTTCCCCTCCGGACCTACGAGAAAGGGTCGAACACGTACTGTGCCGACTGCGTCGCCGACGACCGCGGGCCGGACGACCTGGCCGACCTCGAACGCGAACTGGAACGGCTCCGGACGGACGCCGACGGAGCGAGCCGCGCAGACCGGGAACGCGAACGGAGGTAGGAGCGACCGTTGTTGGAACGGGGACCGCGGGGTCGCTACCGTTATCGGCGCCGCCCGGCTACCGGCTCGTATGCCGTTCGACACGCGACCGGACCGTGACGCCGAGGTGGTGCTCGTTGGCCGGTCGAACGTCGGGAAGTCCACACTGATGCGGGAACTGACAGGCCACGATGTCGCCACCGGCGGGAAACCCGGCGTCACACGCCAGCCGAACCACTTCGACTGGACCGGCCCGGAGTTTCTCTACACCGATCTCCCGGGGTTCGGCTTCATGTCCGGCGTTCCAGACGACGTGCGTGAACAGATCAAGACCGACGTGGTGCGGTACGTGGAGGACAACGCCGACCGAATCCTCGCCGGCGTGTTGGTCGTCGACGGCAACGCCGCCGTCGAGATCATCGACCGCCACTCCGGCCCCGACGAGGTGCCACACGACGTGGAGCTGTTCAGTTTTCTCCGCGACGTGGACGTGCCCCCGGTCGTCGCGGTCAACAAGATGGACAAGGTGGACGACCGTGACACACGTCTCGACGAACTGTGTGACCGACTGGGTCTGTTCCCGCCGTGGCAGCAGTGGGACGACACCGTCGCGCCGATCACCGCGAAACGCGGCAGTGTCGACCCGCTCCGGGAGGCACTGCGCACCCACGTCTCTGCCGCGAACCGCGACGAACTGCTGCAGTACGTCGTTTGAGGCTTCAAGACGCCTCCCTCGGCGCCGGTCGACGAACCGACGCCCCCCACTCGCTTCCCCATCACCCCTGCTCGCCTCCCCGATCTCCCCCGTGTGAGCCACCGACACCGCAAGATATACGCCGAGGTGGAGCGAACACGGTAGAAATTGCAGCCCGATGGCAAGAAAAACCCGAGTAGATCGGCGTCAGACGCCGCCGACACCGCGCAGGCGGGGTGACTGGCGGTGATCCCGCCGTGGCCGGCGGTGCTCTCGGGAACGGCCGGTCTGGGGGCGTTGTACACGCTCCCGCGCGCCTGGCGCCACCGCGACCGGCCGGGTGGGTGGTACTGGATCGGGTTCACACTCGCCATCGCGGGGTGGGCGTTGTCCTACGGTGTCGCGTTGTTGCTCTTCGATCCGATACTGCGTCGAGCGGCCGGCTCCGTCACCTGGGTCGCGAAGAGTCTCGTTCCCCCGACGTTGTTGGGGTTCGCGCTCGCGTACACCGGCCGACCACACCTGGCGCGGTCTCCCGCCGCGCGGCTCAACGTGGCGCTGTGGGTCGGGTTCGGCGTGTTCGAACTGCTCAACCCGCTCCACGGGTTGGTCTGGCAGCACTACCGGATCGACCCCGTCTTCGGGGCGGCGACCGTCTCACTCGACGCACAGCCCGCGTTGTACGCGATCTACGGGCTGGCGTACGTCGAGGTCGGGCTGGCGGTCGCGTTGTTGTTGCAGTCGGTCGTCCGCTACGGCTCCGTCTACCGCCGGCAGTTGCTCACGCTGATCGCCGGTGCCGCGCTGCCGACGGCGGCGACGGCCGTCTGGCTGTTCGAACTCGGCCCCGTCCCACAACTGAATCCGACACCGGCCACGCTGGCTGTCACCGCCACCGGCGGCTACGTCGCCCTCTCTCACGCCGACCTGTTCGCGGTCGGGCCGGCCACGCGCCGGGCGGCCGACCGGGACGCGCTCGACGACCTGGGGAGTGCTGTCGCCGTCGTCACCGTCGCCGGGCGCGTGGTCGAGGTGAACGACAGTGCCGAACGGTTGTTCAATCTCCAGCGACCCGCCGTGTTGGGGGAACCGTTGTCGACCGTCGTCGATCTCGACTCGGAGACGCTCGCGGCGGTCGTCCCCGCTCGTTCCGCCCACGCCGCCGACGGTGGCGCTGCCCGGGCTGCCGGCGACGGCGGAGCGGTCGACACGGGCGGACCGAGTGACGGTGTGGAGAGGACTGTCGCAGACGACCCGACTGACGGGCTCGACAGGGAGACAACGGGTGACGTGGCCGACCGGACGGTATCGTTGGATGTCGGCGGTGACCGACGGACGTACGTCCTCAACACCTCACTGTTGACGGACCCGACGGGCCAGACCGTCGGCGCGACGCTCGTTTTCCAGGACGTGACCGAGGAACGCGCCCGCGAGCAACGGTTGGAAGTGTTGAACCGTGTGCTCCGGCACAACCTCCGGAACGACCTCAACGTCGTCCAGGGCTACCTCGCGGCGGCGGTCGACCGTGTCGACGACGAGGAGACGCGTGCGATGATCGAGACCGCCCGGACGGAGGCAGGGTCGTTGGCCAGCCTCGGAGAGAAGGCGCGGTCGTTGGAACGACTGCTCGACACCCGGGAGACGCCAGAGAAGACGGTGTCGCTGGCGGCGTTTCTCGACCGTGCGGTCGACGAGTGGGTGCCCGCGGACGCGACCGACTGCGTCACACTCAGCGTGCCGTCGGACGTGCGCGTGGAGACGAACCCGGACGTGTTGTCGTTGTTGCTCGGCAACCTGTTGGAGAACGCGGTCGAACACGCCGGCGCCGATCCGACCGTGGCGGTCACTCTCCGGGCAGTCGAGGGTGACACCGCGGTCGTGACCGTCGCCGACGACGGCCCGGGTGTGCCGTCACACGAACTCGCCGCGGTCGACCGCGGCCGGGAGAGCCAACTCGAACACGGGAGCGGGCTCGGCTTGTGGCTCGTCGAGTGGAGTGCGACCGCGCTCGGCGGTGACGTGGTCTTCGACTGCACGGACGGGACGACTGCGACGGTCAGGGTTCCGGGTGTTCTCGCGGACGACGCGCCGCCGGCCGACGCCGCCGGGACAGACAACGAGTCTCCGACCGCCAGCACCGACACGTCGCCGGCGGAGGAGACGGTCGAGTAGGAGTGGGGCGGCGCGGCGACGAGAAGACGACTGCGCAGCAACGAGAAGAGGAGAAGACGGCAGAGAAGAGAGAGTTGAGACGGGCTGCCGGCTTAGTAGCTGTACGACAACACCTGACTGCCGGTGTCGTCGAAGACGATGACGGTGTCACCGGAGTTGTTCCAGACCGGCGACCCACCGCCCCAGTAGAGGTCGGTGTCAGTGTCTGTCCCGGTGCCGGACCGGAGTGTCACCGTCGACGCGGCGTCGAGCGTGAACCCGCTGGGGAACTCGTAGCGGTTGCCGGCGGCGTCCTCCACGGCGTAGCCGGTCAGGTCGATCCCACTCGACTCGGGGTTCTCAAAGACGACGTACTCGTCGTTCAGGTTGTCGTACTCGTTGCCGGCCGCGTCCGCGTGGACCGACTTGACGACGATGGAGCCGCCGGTGTCGCCGCCACCACCGCTGCCCCCGCCGCCGATGGCGGAGAACAACGGGTAGCTCGTGTCGAAGACGGTCGTCGTCGGCACGGTCTGGTCGTTGTTCAGGTTGTTCGTGCCGTCGGTGACGCTCCCGCCGTTGAACCGGAGGTCGGAGCCGAGCACGTACGACAACAGTTCCAGGTTGTCGCGGCCGTTGTTGCCGGCCTCGCTGGAGCCGATGAGGATCACCGCCCCGCCGTTGTCGCGGAACGTCTGGATCGCACTCAGCTCGGACGAGGAGAACGACTCCGGCGGCGCCCCGACGAGCAGGGCGCGGGCGTCACCCAGCCGACTGGTCGTCAGGTCGGCGATCGACTCGAAGTCGACGCCGACGCCTTCGAGGAACCGTTGGTAGTAGGCGGTGTCCTCGGGGTCGAGACTCCCGCCGGCGGCGAACTGGCCGTGGGCACAGTCCATCACCACCCGGCCGGTGTTGTCCGAGAGGTAGTTGATCAGGTTGGTGAGGACGACGAAGTTCTCGTAGGTGGCGGTGTCGACGGCGTACCCCTCCTTGGCCTCGTAGTCGTAGTCGATCAACGGGGTGCCGACCGCACCGACACTGTTCGACTCGTCGACACCGATCACCGGCACGTCGGAGCTGTAGCTCACGAACCCGCCCGACTGTGTCGCGGACGACTCCGCGACGACCGGGGCGCGCGACCGGTCGAGTTGGCCGGTGTCCGTCCGGATCGCCTCCGGCGTTGGGAGGAACATATCGTCGGCGTCCCGGTTACGGTCCGCGACGGTGTTTTTGGGGTCGCTCTGGCCCCACAGGCCGACGCCGTTGGCCTGTGCCGTCCGCTCGGCGTCGATGAACTCCGAGTGGAAGTCGAAGTTGGAGTCGTACACCCGGGCGTACCCCTGTTCGACCGTCCGGAGGTTGTACCGCGCGTCCCGGGTTCCGTCCCCGGTCGCGTCGTACCGGATGTACCCCAACAGCCGGCCGAACGCGTCGAAGATCCCGTCTTCAGCCTGGTCGAACTCCAGCTTGACCCGTTTGCCGCCCAACTCGTCGCGGCCGAACTGGGTGGCGTTGTCCGCCCATGTCTCCAGATACGACCGGGACTCGATCCCCTCCCACTCTGCGACCGTCTCGAACTGGGCGTTGCTCGCCTTCTCTGGGGTGTCGATCCCGACGAGCCGGACGGAGATCTCTCGGCCGCTGTCGAACCGGACGACGGGGGTGTCCCCGTCGATCACCTCCACGATGTCGACCGTGTGGCTCGTGGTCGGGTCGATCCCCATCCCCGGCCGATCGCCGAAGTACGGGAACGACCAGTTGAACTCCGTCGTCGTCGGCGCGAAGAACTCACCCCCGTTGTTGTCGTAGTCGATCACCTGGTCGTCGTTGAACCGGAAGCCGACGCCGAGTTCCGCCGCCACCCCGTTGAGGTTCGCCGTCTCGTCGACATCCTGGTAGTCTGCGGTGTCGTGGAGTAAAACGACTCCGCCGTTCGAGACGAACGAGGAGAGCGCCGACAGCTCCGTGCTCGTGAACGACGACGACGGGCTGGTGATCATCACCGCGTCGGCCCCCGACAGATCCGCCGTCAGATCCTGTGTCGCCGTCACCGTGTACGACCCCTGTGTCGACGCGTAGTTCGCCATGTTGCTGAAGTCGCTCAGGCTGTTGTACGAGCCGTGGCTTTCGTCGTAGAGCACGGTCCCGCCGCCGATCAGGTCGTCCCAGACGTTCAACAGGAACTCCTCGTTGCCCGCCCGGAAGTTCGTCCCGTTGGTGACCAACTGGGAGCCGAACCCGGCGACCTGCCCGTCGACCGCCGCCAGTGGGATCGGCGTCCCGTTGCTGTACACCACCGCATCGCCCGCACTGTCCCCGTCCTCGTTGGACGCCGTCGGCTCGGCGTACACCGTCACCAACGAGTCGTCGGTCAACTCCCCGCCGTTCGCGTCGAGCAACGAGGCGCTCGACTCGAACACCAGCTCCGAAACGATACTCTGTGCGCGTGTCTCTGTTGCCGTCGCCCCGATGCCCCCGACCGCCGCCGTACTGACACCCAGCGATGCCAGGAAGCTGCGTCGTTGCACGCAGTTACCGATTCGTGCTCGACCCACATATCATCTTCTACCGGGAATATTTAGAGCTACATTGTGAATTACACCTCCAAACGCGTGTTCTCCCGACCCGACGGGGGGACCTATCAGCCCGCTTCGAGAATCTCGTCGTCGTCGCCGTCCGGCACCCGGATCTCCCCGTCGAACGTGGTCGTCGCGCGACCGCCGACGGCCGGGGCGCCGTCGTCGCCGGTGTCGACACGCACCCGCACCCGTCCCGGTCGGTCGAGGTAGTGGCCCTGTTCGAAGGTCATCTCCGCGGGTGTCCCGGTCTCGGCGGCCACCTCCGTGGCGGTCGACTCCGCTCGGTCGCCGGCTTCCGCCCCACTTCCGGCGGCCGGGTCGGTCCCACGGAACGCACCGAAGTGGTCGAGATACGCCCCGCAGGCGCCCGACGCGGTCCCCGTGACGGGGTCTTCGGGGACGCCCGCTCCGGGAACGAAACACCGGCCGTGGAGCGTCGCCTGCGCGGTGAGCGTGTCGAAGGTGAACGCGTAGACGCCGGCCGCGTCGTGCGTGTCGGCCAGTTCCTGGACGGCGTCGTCGTCCGGCGCCAGCCCGCCGAGATCGTCGAGGAAGCTCACCGGGACGACCAGAAACGGCAGCCCCGTCGAGGCGTACGCCACCGGCAGTGTGTCGCCCACACCGGCGAACGCGGACGGCTCGGCCCCCAGCGCCGCCGCGAGCGTCTCGTAGTCGACGGGCCGTTCGTACACCGTCGGCGGGTTCTGTGTCATCCATACCGTCTCCGCGCCGACCTGGATCGACAGGCCCCCGACGTTCGTCGCCAGCGTGTGCGTTCCGGGGTCGATCCGCCCGCAGTCACGGAGGTACGCGTGGGCCGCCACCGTCGCGTGGCCACACAGATCCACCTCCGTCGTCGGCGTGAAGTACCGCACCTGCCGGTCCGCGCTCGGGTGGTTGGTGAGAAACGCCGTCTCGCTGACCGCGAGTTCGCGTGCAATCGCCTGCATCTGGTCGTCGCTCAACCCGTCGGCGTCCGGAACCACCCCCGCCGCGTTGCCGGTCAGCGGCTCGTCTGTGAACGCGTCGACGAGCGCCGCGGTGTAGCTGTCTGTCACACCCGCCCGGTCGGCCCCGGTCGTG
>JAHENP010000025.1 GCA_018609965.1 Haloferacaceae archaeon | reverse complement strand
CGAGTCGGGTGGAGGCGACGAACCGGACCGGCTCGGGGTCGATCCCGAGTGCGGCCGCCAGATCCGTCTCCGCGGCTCGGAGCGCCAGATCCAACGCCGCGCTCTCGAACCCCCACCGCCGGTAGTTGTGACTCGCCGGCCGTTCCGGCCCCCCGGTCGGGAACAGGTCGATCTCCGCCAGCCGTGTCGAGAACCCAGCAAGCGTCCACTCCCCCTCCAGTTCGTCGAACGCGACCGCCTCGGTACTTGTTGCGGGGTCTGCGTACAGTGCGTCGTGGTCTGCGGTGTCGTAGGACACGTCCTCCCGGCGGCCGTGACACCCGTCGCCCCGGAGGTGGACCGTCGTCGTCACGCGTTCGAACCCCGAGGAGGTGTCGCGTGCCCGGCGTTCGAGGCCGACGGAGTCGACGACGAACGGGAGTCGCGCGACGGCGTCGTAGTGGCTCACAGACTGGACCGTGTGACGCGAGCGACTTATCGGTCGGGGTCGGGTCGGAGTCGTGGCGGTGAGGGTTCGGCCGTGTGGACACCGCTCGGAGCGATCACTGCTCGCCGGAGTCGACGGCTCGGCGGCGCTTCCCTCGCCGGGTCGCGACCACCAACAACGTCGCGGTGAGCGTCAGCGCGACCGCGCCGGCGGCAGCGATCTCGTGTGCGGGCGAGGGGTGGGTGAAGCCGACGGCGTCCGCGAGCCGCGCCTGTCCCGGGATCAGGGTGTGGTGTGGCGTCCCGACGACCGGGAAGAAGTAGTCGACGAGGTCGTTGAGCGCGTACCAGCCGAGCGCGACCGCGACGGCCCGGCGGGGGAACTCGGTGATCCGGTAGAGCAGAAACGCCTCGGCGGCCATTCCGAGGTGAGAGACCAATAGAAACAGGTACATCGGAAGCGGGGTCGTCGCGAGAAAGCCGTCCGCGAACGCGAGCAGGACGAACGGCGTCCACAGACCGAGCTTCCAACAACCGAAAAACGCCAGCGCCGTCCAGTAGTCGCTCGGGCGGCCGAGCCACCACAAGCCGAGCGCGACCGCGACGAACCCCGTCGCGACCGGGCTGTCCGGGACGAACGCCCACATCGCCGGCGGCGTGCCGGCGAACTGCCAGACGATCAAGGGGTCCGACAACGGGAGCGGGTGGAACCCGTAGTACCAGAAGCCGAACGCCGTCCCGAGGAGGTTGATCACGACGATTGGGACGACCAGCCGGAGGCCGGCGTTCTCCAGCCACGCCGGCAACGGGGCGACGTACCGTGGCAACGGCTCGCGGTCGGGCAACGACTCGCGGTCGAGCAGGACCGACGACACGAGCGAGCGGTCACTCATCGACCACCGGTTGTGCCGATCCAGCCAAAGCGGTGGCGGATGCGGCGGGCTGGGGACGGCGCGTCCGGGCGAGTCGCAGTCGACGGCGCGTCCGGGCGAGCGGCAGTCGACGCCGGCTCAGGCGTTCACGTCGTGTTCGTCGCCGACCGTCTGGACACCGAACCGCTCGTAGCCGCCGTAGGCGGTCTCCAACGAGCCGATCCACCAGTTCCACCGCTCGACCACGTCGGAGCCGTCCGGGGCGTCCGCGAGGTCGTCCGCGATGGCTTCGACCGTCGGCTCGCTGCCTCGGTCGGCCGCGAGTTGGCCCGAGTCGGCCAGATCGCGTGCCTGCCGGGCGACGACGCGCCGCTGTGCGTCCGTCCCCTCGAACCGTTCCAACGCCGGACGGATGTCTGTCGCGTCCACACTCGTTGTACGGTCGCCAACGGCTTTACTCCGTCGGGAGCGGCGGCTTTCGACAGTTGTTCGAGACTGGGTAACAGTTGTCAAACGGGAGCCGAACGTCGGTCGGCTCGGGGATCGGAGGTCGCTCGGCTCGGAGAGGGGACGGACCGGCCTCGACCCGTCACCGGATGTGGCCTTCGTCGCGGAGCTGGTCGGCGTCGGCCTTCTCGTAGCGGTGGATCACGTCGGCCTTCTCGTCTTGCCAGTCCCACGGCTCGACGAGCACCACGTCGTCTTCGCGGATCCACGTCCGTTTCTGCATCCGACCAGGGATGCGGGCGGTGCGTTCCTCTCCGTCTGCACACCGGACTTTGATTCGGTTCGCCCCGAGCATGGTGGTCACTTCTGCGAACACCTGGTCCTCGTCGGGCATACGCAGGTTCTTGCGCCCGTTGGACTCGCCGTTGCTCATCGTCTGTCGTTCACGCGCTCTGGTCATAAAGCCGGTGGAGCGCCGCGAGCGAACCACGAGGGTTTTGCCTCGGGCCGGTAACTGTCAGCGTATGCTCAAGCGTCTCGGCACGTTCGGCCTCGTCGGTATCCTGTTGTCGCTGGCTGGACTTGGACTCGTCGCCTACACTGCGCCGCTCGTCGCCGCCGGGCTTGCGCTCACTCTCGCTGGTGTCGGCTTGGTCGTCAAGGGACTGCTTGACGGGCTGATGGCACAGTTCGGGCTGGCGTAGCACACTGTACCACAACGTATAAATACTCGTCCAGCCAACGACAGATTGCAATTTACCTCCGCAGGCGACGGACACCAAGTCCACCCACACGGGTCGAGAGAGAATCTCGGTCGCCTGGCAATTACCAACTAGTCGCTACCGTCTGATGCTGTCAGTTATCTCGCCGAGAAACGTAATACTGTCAGCAGTCCGTTCGAGACCCGAAGAGAGGTTTGCGTCGAACGAGGCCACCTCGACGGTCTTTCCTTGATCCTGGACGTACCTGATCGCTTTCGAGAAGTCGTCGTCACCGGTGACGACAACCGCGACCTCGTAGGAACCGCCGAACCCCTGTGCAATCAGTTCGGTTGCCAACCCGATGTCTGCACCTTTCTCGACGTATCCTTCGTCCCGTTCGCGGACGGCTCCGCGATCACTCTGTACCCGTTCGTCTCGAGAAATTTGTAGAACCCTTCTTTGTCGTCTCTCTTCTCGGGCACGAACGAGTCGAAGTAGTACGACCGGATCAGGTCTCTGCCGTCGGTGAGTTCGTCTGCCAGAGACACAAAGTCGATGTCGAGATTCTCGTCAAACTGCTTCGCACCGTAGAAGAGATTCTGCCCATCGACAAACATCATCGTCTTCTTTCCGAGCACAAGCTGAACAGCTATCTCTGTTCTATTATACTTTGTGAGACGGGATGAACTGTCACTCCCCGTCGCGAATCTTCTGTCGCCCGGGTCTGATCAGTTCGTCGAGGTAGTCGGCGAGCGTCTGTTTCGCGTCCGCGGGGTGGAGTTCCCCTGACTCCAGATCCGCGGCGAGTGAGTCGTACGACTCGTAGCTGAGATCGCCGCCGTACTCTTCCGGACGGCCGACCTCAACGGTGTCGAACCGCGGGAACACATGGTACTGGAACAGCTCCAACACGGGGTTCTCCCGGTCCTCGCCGTCGTCGGTCGGCTCCGGGTCTCGCGTCGGCGGACAGTATGCGTTGTTCACCTTCTGTTCGACCGCGTCGGCGGAGTCTTCCATCGAGATGGTCACGCCCGACGAGGAGGACATCTTCCCGACGCCGGTGCCGAGGTCCGCGAGGATCGGCGTGTGGAGACACGGCCGCGACTCGTACCCTAACCCCTCGATCTCCTCGCGGTGAAGCACGTGGACTTTCCGTTGGTCGAGCCCCCCGATCGCCAGATCCAGATCCAGGTACTCGATGTCCAACGCCTGCATCAACGGGTAGACGACGTGGCTCACCTTCGCCGTCTCGTCGCCCTGGATCTCCGCCATCGCGCGCTGGGCGCGGTTGAGCGTCGCCGACAGCTCCAGTTCGTGGAGGTCGAGCACGTACTCCTCGTCAGTCTGGAACTCCGACCCGTAGACGAACTCCGTCTGGTCCTCGTCGAGCCCGTACGCGAGGAACTGCTCGCGCATCTGCGCGCCCGTCTCGCGGATCTCCTCGAAGGTCCCTTTCCCGTTGAGGTACGCGTGTACGTCGGCCAACAGGACCACGACCTCCATCCCCGCCTCCTGGAGATCCAGCAGTTTGTTTGCCGTCAGCATGTGGCCCAGGTGGAGGACGCCGGACGGCTCGTAGCCGACGTACGCGCGTTTCCCCTCGGGGTCGGCCGCGAGTTCGCGAAGCTCCTCGTCGGTGATCACCTCGGTCGTTCGCCGGGTGAGCAGGTCGTAGGCGTCCGTGTCGGTCGTCACACCAGAACGTCTCCCGTGGCGCGATTACGTCTTTCGGAAAACGAGAACGGTTGTCGTGGTGCAGACAGGTGGCCAGCGGGAGAGACTGTCCGGTCCCAGTCAGCCCTCGATCAGTCCGGCGGCGATCTCCACGACTGCGTCGCGGTCCAGGTCGGCGATCACGCCGTGGCGCACGTCACCCTCGCTCCACCAGACGGCGACCCCCTGCTCGGTCTCCGTCACGGAGACGGTCGTGCCGGCGACGGTCGTCTCCGTCGCGTTCTCCGCGTCGGCCGCGTCAAGCGTCCGGTCGGAGGTGGTCGTCGCGACGGTCAAATCGGTCGCGCCGGTGTGCCGTTGGACGACGGCCGTCTCACCGCCGTAGGCGACGACCGACCCCTGGTCGAACGTGAACCGCTCGTCGGTCACCGCCGGCAGCGTCGCGTCGGTGGTGTCTTGGAGCCGGTCAAAGGAGTCGACCCGTTCGCCGACCGACGGTGCCGTCTCACCCGGCGGCTGGAACGTGCTGTCCGCGACACTCGCGTTGAACGTCGTCTCAGTCACGTCGACGATTGCCGTCCCGTTCGGACCGGTCAGCCTCTGGCGGACTACCGTCGAGTCGTCGGTTGTGACCCACACTGTCACCATTCCTTCGGTGTCGTCGGCGGGGGTCACCTCGACAACGTACGCCTCGGTGCCGGCGACGGTCTCGGTGTCGACACGTTCGGCAGTTGCGTTCTCTTCAGACCAGTCGTACAGCGTCTCGCGGGTGTCGTCCCACGAGTGGTTCTGTGCCCACGCCTCACGTTTCGCCTCCATCTCCTCGCTCGCCTCGGCGTCGGACTCGTCGTACACCCGTGTCAGCCCGGTGGCCTCGTCGTGGACCCAGCCGACGCTGCCGTTCGTTCCGGCGACGTAGGTGCCGTTGTCACCGGCAACCGAGACGCGTGACTCGTTGTCGTCGGTGGCCGCGAACGACACCTCGTACGTGCGCGCCTCCGTGTAGTTACTGACAGTCACGACTGCTGTACCGACGACGGAGTCGGCGGCGTCGTAGCGTTGCTCGGCGTCGTCGAGGATCTCGTCGCCGCTCGGCGGCGCGGACGCCGCCAGTGTCACACCCGCGACGCCGGCGAGCAACACCGCCGCGACGGCGAGTGCGACAACGGTCGCGTTTCTGGTGATTCCACGGTCACCAGTGTCGTCTGATCTCATTGTCACAGCTACGGTCCCGAACAGGATATGCGCTTCGCCGAGGTGAACGGCGTGAGAACACGCCACACGAACGGGGTCGGGAGTCTTGTTACCGGCCAACTGTGGCGGCCAGTCGACACTACCCGCTGGCGACGACCAGCCGACGCTGCTCGCTGGTGGTGGCCAGCCGACGCTGCTCGCTGGCGACAACCAGTCGACAACGCTTACTGGCGGCGCCCGCTCACAGCGAGCGTGACGGACGACACGGCAGACGACGACACTGCCACGGCGAGTGACGCCTGGTTCGCCGCCGAGGGGGCGGCCTCCGCCGAGACGGAAGACCTCGCCGAGGGGGCGGCCCTCGGCGCAGACGACCTCGCCAGGCGGGTTCGCGAGGGGTCGGCGCCGGCGCCCGACGACTGGCCGACGGTGGCTGTCGAGACGGGCTTTGCCGACGACGAGACGGACTACGAGTCGGCACTACGCGAGGCGACACTGGCGGCCGCCCGCGCGACCGTCCGTGAACGGGAACGGGCGGACGACCAACAGCTGATCCACGCGATCCGCGCCGCCGACGACGCCCGGCGGACGGCCAACGAACTCGCAGAACGCGTCGCCGAGTGGGGTGGGAGTCTGTTCGAACTCGACGGGGGGCCGGACCACGCGGGAGACGAGCCGGAGGCAGCCACCGCGCCGGACACGGCAGACGCCGGAGTAGCGTACGCCCGGTCGTTGGCCGACCGCGACCCCGACGGGCCGACAGAGGCGCACGTCGTCTCGTTGGCCAAACGGGTCGCCACGTTGGCAGACGAGGCCGACCGGTTGGAAGCGTACGTCGAAGACCACGCGCCGGTCGTCGCGCCGAACCTCGCGGCGATGGCGGGAGCAACGTTGGCCGCGCGGCTCTGCTCGCTCGCCGGTGGGCTGGAGCAACTGGCGAAGAAGCCCTCGGGCACGCTCCAGGTGTTGGGTGCCGAGGACGCTCTGTTCGCACACCTCCGCGGGGACGCACCCTCACCCAAACACGGCGTGATCTACACCCACGACTACGTCCGCAACACCCACCCCGCCGAGGGCGGGTCCGCCGCGCGCGCACTCGCCGGGAAGCTCACGATCGCCGCCAGAGTCGATCACTACAGCGGCGACCGTCGACCAGAACTGGAGGAAGAACTCGACGACCGGATGGCGACGATCCGCGCCCGCCGGGGTGGTGACGGTGAGTGACGCCGACACGACACTCCCGGACGGTGTCCAGCGGCGGACGTTCGAGGGGAAAGAGTCGCTCGCGACACGGGGCGAGCCTGTCTACGGCGAGCCGACGGACGGGTCGTGGCGGGCGTGGGACCCGCACCGCTCGAAGCTGGCGGCGACGATCGAGTCGGGGCTCGACACGGGGCTGGCGGCCGACGACACCGTGTTGTATCTGGGTGCCGCGAACGGGACGACCGTCGGCCACGTCGCGGACTTCGCCGGCCGCACGTACGCGGTGGAGTTCGCCCCCCGCCCGGTGCGTGACCTGCTCGACGTGTGTGAGACCCGTCCGCGACTGTTCCCGTTGCTGAAAGACGCCCGCGAGCCGGCGACATACGCCCACGTCGTCGAGTCCAACGTCGACGCGGTCGTCCAAGACGTGGCGACTCGCGGGCAGGCGGCCGTCGCGGCCCGGAACGCGCAGTTCCTCGCGGACGACGGCCGGCTGGTGCTCGCGATCAAGGCCCGGAGTGAGGATGTCGCCCGCGAGCCGCAGGCGGTGTTCGAAGACGTGCGTGCCGAGTTGCGGGAGACGTTCGAGATTCTCGCCGAGACGCGGTTGGAGCCGTTCCACGACGATCATCTCGCCCTCGTCGCGCGGCCGCGGTAGGGTGTAGTGTGGCCGCGGTCAGTTGTTGTGTAGTCGTGGTGAGCCATCACCCGCCTCGCCTCACTCGACCGTCCGTTCCCGCACCCGAATCCCCTTCTCCGAGAGGTGTTGCATCCGGCGGCGGGCGAACTCCTCCTCGGTCGTCCCGCGGGTGGCGAGCACGTAGACGACCGCCGACCCCGAGGGACGCATCGTCCGCCCGGCACGCTGGGTGCCCTGCCGGCGGCTCCCACCCAACCCGGAGGCGACGACCGCCAACTCCGCGTTCGGGAGGTCCAACCCCTCGTCTGCGATCCGGGAGACGATCAACGACTCCCGATCCCCCTGCCGGAACTGCTCAAACAGCCGCTCGCGCTCGCGGTGGCGGGTCTCACCGGATACGAACGGCACACCCAACGCGGCTTCCAGATCCCGCCCCTGATCGAGATAGTCGACGAAGACGAGCGTCCGAGCGTCGCCGTGTTGTTCGCGGAGTCGGCGAACGGCGTCGATCTTCGCGGGGTTCGTCGCCGCGATCTGG
>JAHENP010000024.1 GCA_018609965.1 Haloferacaceae archaeon | reverse complement strand
GTGAGGAGTACGACGTGGACGCCCCCGACGTGACCGTCCCGGAAGGGGACCACGAGGAAGAACAGGTGCTCATGTTCGGGTCGGACGCCATAGCCGACGGCGCCATCGACGAGGGGTGTCGGTTCATCGCCGGCTACCCGATGACGCCGTGGACCGAGGTGTTCACGATCATGAGCCAGAATCTCCCACAGTTGGGCGGGATCTCCGAGCAGGTGGAAGACGAGATCGCCGCGGCGGCGCTCGCGATCGGCGCGAGCCACGCCGGCGCGAAGGCGATGTCCGGCTCCTCGGGCGGCGGGTTCGCGCTGATGTCCGAGCCGCTCGGGCTCGCGGAGATGTCCGAGACGCCGATCGTGCTCGTCGAGGCGATGCGTGCAGGCCCCTCGACGGGGATGCCGACGAAGCCCGAACAGGGCGATCTGGAACACGTCCTCTACACGAGTCAGGGTGACTCTCACCGTGTCGTGCTCGCACCCGGCACCGTCCAGGAGTCGTACGACCACGCCCGCAAGGCGTTCGAGTTGGCCTACGAGTACCAGATTCCGTCGATTCTGGTGTACGATCAGAAGCTGTCTGGCGAGTCGACGAACGTGCCCGCGAGCCACTTCGACCGGGAGCCGAACCCCTCGACCGGGAAGACGCTCACCGAGTCCGAACTGGCCGACCAGCCCCACACCGGCGACGGGAAGTTCCACCGGTTCCAACACGATGTCGAGGACGGGGTGAGCCCGCGGTCGATCCCCGGCCAGGAGAACGGCCGTTACCTCGTCACCGGCAACGAACACAACCCCGAGGGCCACATCAGCGAGGACCCGGACAACCGGGTCGCGCAGGTTGACCGACGGTTGGAGAAGGAGGCGGCGATCCGTGCCGACCTCGACGAGGACTCACTGCTCGCGCCGTACGGGCCCGAGGAGGCCGACTACGGCGTCCTCACCTTCGGCAGCCAACAGGGGACCGTCGAAGAGGCGGTCGACCGGCTGAACAACGAGGGTCACAGCGTGAAGGCGTTGGCAGTGAACGAACTGGCGCCGTACCCGGTCGAGCAGGTGACGGAGTTCCTCGCGTCCGTCGAGGACGCGATGGTCGTCGAGATGAACGCCTCCGCGCAGTTCCGGGGGCTGACCCAGAAGGAACTGGGTCGGTTCGGCGAGAAGCTCCACTCGTTGCTGAAGTACAACGGCAACCCGTTCGAGCCGGCAGAGATCGTCGAGGGATTCGAGACCAGCATCGTCGAGGGCGGGGAACTCCCCGGCCACGAGACCAAGTTCGTCCCCGCGGCGGGGGACTGATCAACAACAATGAGCGCGTTCAGTGCAATCGACGACGACCGCGAGATCGAGCGTGAAGAGTACACACCGGGGATGGAGCCACAGCCGACGTGGTGTCCGGGCTGTGGCGACTTCGGCGTGTTGAAGGCGCTGAAGGGAGCGATGCCGGCGGTCGGCCGCACGCCCGAGGAGGTGTTGTTGGTGACTGGGATCGGTTGTTCGGGGAAGCTCAACAGCTACTTCGACAGCTACGGGTTCCACACCATCCACGGGCGGTCGTTACCCGTCGCCCGGGCAGCGGCCGTCACCAACCCCGAGCTACAGATCGTTGCCGCCGGCGGCGACGGCGACGGCTACGGGATCGGCGGGAACCACTTCATGCACACCGCCCGGGAGAACCACGACATGACCTACATCGTGTTCAACAACGAGATCTTCGGGCTGACGAAGGGGCAGACCTCCCCGACGAGCCCGAAGGGTCACAAGTCGAAGACCCAGCCGTCCGGCTCGGCGAAAGACCCGATCCGGCCGCTGTCGTTGGCGCTCACCTCGGGTGCCTCCTTCGTCGCCCGGACGGCGGCGGTCAACCCGAATCAGGCGCGTGACATCCTCGTCGAGGCGATGGAACACGACGGGTTCGCCCACATCGACTTCCTCACCCAGTGTCCGACCTGGAACAAGGACGCAAAGCAGTACGTCCCGTACAAGGACATCAACGAGGACGACGAGTTCGACTTCGACCCGACGGACCGGGCGGAGGCCCAGGAGATGATGCGCGAGACGGAGGAGAAGCTCTACGACGGTGAGGTGTTGACGGGCGTCTACTACCGCGAGGACGACCGTCCCTCCTACCAGCAGGAGAAGCAGGCGATCGGCGAGATTCCCGAGGAGCCGTTGGCGGAGCGGTACTTCGACGACGACTACGAGTGGGAACGGTCGGCGGACCTGTTCCTCGACAGCCACAAGTAACTTCTCCGGAGACGACCCCTGCGAGGGTCGTTGTTTCCGGCAGTTCTCGCCGAGCGGCATTCCAACACAGATTTACGGTGGCTACCGGTAGGCACACACATGACAAACAAGGTCGTCGTCGTCGGCTCGGGGTACGCCGGTGCCGGCGCGGTGAAGGCCTTCGAGGACGCGGTCCAGCCGGGCGAGGCAGAGTTGACGTGGATCTCGGACACGGACTACCACCTCGTGTTACACGAGGCCCACCGGTGTATCCGCGACCCGACCGTCGAGTCGAAGGTGACGATCCCGGTCGAGGAGATCAAGTCGCCGACGACGGCGTTCCGCGAGGCACGTGTCACCGGGCTCGACGCGGACGAACGGGAACTGTCGCTCGCGGACGGTGACACCGTCGACTACGACTACTGTCTGCTCGCAGTGGGGACCCGCACCGCATTCTACGGGATCGACGGGCTCGAAGAGCACTCGCTCACGCTCAAGAGTCTGGAGGACACCCGCGAGATCAACCGGCGGGTCGAAGCGGCCGCCGAGGCCGCGACAGCCGACGACCCCGCACACGTGATCGTCGGCGGCGCCGGGCTGTCGGGGATTCAGACGGCCGGCGAGATCGCGGGCTACCGCGACGACAACGACGCGCCGATCGAGGTGACACTCGTCGAGGGGTTAGACGAGATCTTCCCCGGCAACGACCCGGAGGTGCAGGGGAAGCTCCGCGGCTACCTGGAAGACGAGGACGTGGCCATCGAGACGGGTGAGTTCATCTCCGAGGTGGACGACGACACCGTCTCCATCGGCGGCGGCGAAGACGAGCCGCCGACGGAGATGGGGTACGACGTGTTGATCTGGACCGGCGGGATTACCGGGCGCGACGAGTTCGCCGACACCGGCGTCGAGAAGGACGACCGGTCGAACCGGGTGCACGCCGACCAGACGTTCAGGACCAGCGACGACCGCGTGTTCGCCATCGGCGACACGGCGCTCGTGGAGCAGGGTGGCGAGGATGTCGCCCCGCCGACCGCACAGGCCGCCTGGCAGGCCGCGGAGGTTGCCGGCGAGAACCTCGCGCGGCAGGTGCGGGGTGCGCCGTTGAAGTCGTGGACCCACGACGACAAGGGGACGCTCGTCTCCGTCGGTGAGCGGGCCGTCGCACACGACGTGGTCGGCATGCCGATCTCGACGTTCGGCGGGCTGCCAGCGGTGTTCCTGAAGAAGTTCGTCGCCGCACGTTGGATCGCACAGGTCTCCTCGGTGGGGCGTGCGGTCGGCGCCTGGACGGACATGTGACCGTCCGCTGGGGTCACCCGGTGTCGTACTTGTAGGTCGCCTCGTCGGGGTCGATCCCGAGCTCTTCTGCGATCTCGTCGGGGTCCTGGTGGCCGCTCCCGCCGCCGGTGTCCGGACTGGCCGATTTGAACCGGTCGCGGAACCGACCGGGCATCTCGAAGCCGTCCGTCGCGACGGCCAGTGCCGCGACTGCCTCGGGGTCGTCGACGACAGACCCCGACTCGGGGTCGGCCGCACGCTCCCGGACGGTGGCCAACCGGTCGGCCAACACCGACGAGAGCTCCGTCTCGGCGACGCGTTCGAAGCCGAACTGTGTGAGGTACTCCGCCCGGTCGGTCAGCGCGTACACGTCGTCGAAGCCGTCGTCGCCGGCCGTCTGGACCAGCCGTTCGACGACGTGTGCGCCGACCCCCTGCCCGCGCCACGCCGGGAGGACGCCGATGCTCGTCAGCTCACACAGCTCCTCGGTGGCCGTCTCCTCGCCCGTCTTGTGGACCCGGACCCGTCCGAAGCCGGCGCGCTCGTCGGTCTCCTGATCGACCGCGATCACGTAGTCGCGCGACCGGAAGGAACTCTCCGCCAACCCGAGTTCCTCCATCCGGTCGAGCAACCACACCTCGTCTCGGTTGCGCGCGTCACGGACGTACATGGACTCCGGTATGAGAGGGAGGCGAATAGCGTTTGCGGCGTGGCGTCACTCGACTGGGGGGTCCCCCCACCGCACGAGTAACGACTCGGAGTCGAGTTGTCGATTCGACAGAGTCGCCGAGGGGAGCCCGATCCGGAAAGCTACTTGGAGCGGCGGCCAGAACGGACGACAGAGATGGCCTCGACAGACACCGGCACGGACAGGGTGGTCCACGAGCCAGACGAGGCGTTCGCCGAGTCGACCAACGTCCGGCAGTTCATGCGGGAGTACGGGATCGACGACCACGAGGCGTTGATCGAACGGACGACGACCGACGTGCCGGGAGAGCCGGCCTCGGGAGTCGAGTGGTTCTGGGACGAGATCGTCGACTATCTGGGGATCGAGTTCGACGAGCCGTACGAGCAGGTGCGCGACGACACGGACGGCCCGCAGTTCTCGGAGTGGTACCCGGGCGGAGAGCTGAACATCGCGCACAACGTCGTCGACCGACACGCCGAGGGCGACAGTGCGAACCAGATCGCTTGTCTCTGGGAGGGTGAGCCCGGCGACGAGCGGAAGGTGACGTTCCGCGAGCTGTCGAACCAGACCGCACGGGTCGCCAACTACCTGGAGTCGGTCGGCGTCGGCAAGGGCGACACCGTCGGCTTGTACATGCCGATGGTGCCGGAGGTGATCTCGATCCTCTACGGCTGTTTCGCCGTGGGTGCGATCGCGGTGCCGATCTTCTCCGGGTTCGGCCGCGAGGCGACGGCCACCCGGATCGCCGACTCGGCGTGTTCGGTGTTGTTCACCGCAGACGGGTTCTACCGCCGCGGGAGCGAGGTGAGGCTGAAGGGGACCGCCGACGAGGCGATCACGGACGCCGGCCACATCGAACACACCGTCGTCTACGACCGACTCGGACACACGCCCGCAGTCGACGACTCCAGTGAGTCGGACGGCCCGAGCGAGGCCGGCGGCGACGACACCGACGCGGCGGCGGTTCCCTGGACCGACCGCGACGTGCGGTGGGCGGCGTCCGTCGGCGAGCAGTCTCGGGCGTACGAGGCGAAGTCACTCCCCGCAGATCAGGCGTGTCTCCTCCTCTACTCGTCGGGCACCACCGGCGAGCCGAAGGGGATCGTCCACACCCACGCGGGTGTCCAAGTACAGTGTGCAAAGGAGATCCACTTCGGCTTCGACCAGAAACCCGGCGACCGGTTCTTCTGGGTGTCGGACGTGGGGTGGATGATGGGGCCGTGGACGCTGATCGGCAACCACACGTTCGGCGGGACGATCTTCATGTACGAGGGCGCGCCAGACCACCCACAGCCGGACCGGTTCTGGGAGATGATCGGCCGCCACGAGCTGACGCAGTTCGGCATCTCGCCGACGGCGATCCGCGCACTCCGCAAGCAGGGTGACGACTGGGTGACCGGTCATGATCTCTCCTCGCTACGGATTCTCGGCTCGACGGGCGAGCCGTGGGACCCCGAGTCCTGGGAGTGGTTCTACGAGACGGTCGGCGGCGGCGAGGCACCGATCGTCAACATCTCCGGGGGGACGGAGATCTGCGGTTGTTTCCTGATGCCGATGCCGGACCAGCCGCTCAAGCCGTGTACACTCGGCTCACCGGGACTAGGGATGGACATCGACATCGTGAGCGACGCCGGGGAGTCGGTCGCCGACACGGGCGAGCGTGGGTTCCTCGTCGCACGCGACTCCTGTCCCGCGACGACCAAGTCGCTGTGGTCCGGCGACGAACGCTACCTCGACGAGTACTGGTCCACCTGGGAGGGGTTGTGGGACCACGGCGACTGGGCACAGCGAGACGACGACGGGTTCTGGTTCCTCCACGGCCGCGCGGACGACGCCTT
>JAHENP010000023.1 GCA_018609965.1 Haloferacaceae archaeon | reverse complement strand
GGCGACACACGCGGTGGTACTCGACTACCTCGCACACGGCCACCCGGACGACGACCGCCCCCAGTACCAGAAGTCGCCGTTGGCGCACGCGCTCGCGGAGACGGACTTCCGGCTGTACGAGTTGACGCTGGACACGGACGACCGCGTCGGCATCGGCGACCGACTCGCCGTCACCCCCGACGAGGCGCGGACGGCTGTCGCCCGGTCCCGCCCCATCGAGTTCGACGACCTCACCCGCGGCGCGCGCCAGGAGCTGGAGTACGCGGTCGCGGAGGTGGTCGAACGGGAAGAACGCCGGTTCGTCGACTTCTACAACGACGCCCAGCCGATCACGCTCCGGCTCCACCAGCTCAACCTCCTGCCGGGGATCGGGAAGAAGCTCCGCAACAACGTGTTGGACGAACGGAAACGCGAGCCGTTCGACTCCTTCACGGACGTGGAAGACCGGGTCGCCGGCCTCCACAACCCCGAGGAGGTGCTCGTCGACCGGATTATCGAGGAGATTCGCGAGGACGACCTGAAGTACCGGACGTTCGTCGACCGCGAGGAGTGACGAGCCGGCGTGGCGCACGGGCTCGCGACAGCGACGTACCTTTTTTCTCTGGCCCACAACCGCGAGGCGTGACAGACGATACGGCTCCCGGTGACACGTTCGGCGTCGGCGTCCGGCTGACGGACGCGGCGTTCCGACTCGTTGTCCACGTTCCCTCCGAGATCGACTCCGGGTGGAGCGACCCGGAGACGTTCCAACGCCGGATCGAGTCGTACACCTGGGAGCGACTCAACCGCGAGACAACGCTGTCGGCGGTCGCCGAGACGGCCGAGTCGGGCGAGACGGTCACGCTCGGGACGGTGACGATGCGACCGGACGGCGAGGTGACTGCCGACTCGTTGTCAGTGCCGACCGACGACTAACTACCTGAGCCGACAGTTCACGACCCGAGTCGACGACTCGCTGCCGGTGACATCCGCCGAGAGAACCGCACGTCACGGCCGCGGCGGGGTCACCCGCCGCGGAGCCGTCTCACTCGTCGTGGAACTGTTCGACCGCGCGGCCGATCTCGTCGACCATCTCGGGGTCGTACCCGCGGGTGTCGTACCGGTTCGCGGCGACAGTGTCGCCCCAGACGCCGAGCGCGCCCAGCTCGACGAACGCCTGGAGCGCGGCGCCGAGCGTCCGCGGTGTCGTGTCCGGTTCGGGAATCGCCTCGTGAATCTGCTTCGACTGCGGGTACACCATGTCGACCGCCTCCAACCCGCGGCGCGCTTCGCGCCAGTTGCTCCGGAGATAACCGAAGTTGGTCGGGTCGTCGTCCCGCAGTTGGGTCACACCCATCTCGGCGATCCACTGCCGACACCGGTCGTCGGCAAACTCGAACCGGCGTGCGAGTGTCGTGACCGCGCGCGGTTCGTTCGGAACGCGGGCGTGGAGTGTCTCACACCGCTCGTCTGCCAGATCGAGGAACTGCTCCAACCGGTCGCCCGCGTCGGTGTCCTCCGCGAACAGGAACGAGGGGTCCTCGACCGCGAGGACACACTCCTCGGCGTCTGGAACCGCCTCGTCTAACGCGTGTTCGAGATCCGCCGCCGTCGCGTTGTTGACGACGGTCACGTCCAGGTTGGGACCCATCGGCCGGGTCTGGACCCCACCGGCACTCGCGGTCGCACTCCGCAGTTTCCCGCCGAGTTTCACGAAGTGCCGATCTGCGGTCGGCGACGGTGTGTTGTCGATTCGACGCTGCCACTCTTGGACGGAGTGATCGGAGAGTATCCCCACGTGACGCCCCTCTGCTGTTCCCGTCGCACGGGCCAGCGAGTCGACGTCTGCGTGAAGAACGGTTTCCCCCCGTCCGTTCCCCTCCGGTGCCATGTGGTTTTACCTTGAAGCCCATCATTATAAAATTGCCGGATCATCTCAACCCGCCGTCATCACTGCCAAATCCGTCGACAGTCGGCGTGTGAAACGGTACCGAGCCGATTTTCCGGGTCCAGCCCCAGCGTGGTTCCGTGACACGAGACGGGATCACGGCGGTCCAGGCGGCGGCAGTCGACCGTGCGCTCGCGGTCGACGACGACCCCGCGGGGCTCCGGTTTGCCGGCCTGTTGGAACGGCTGGCGTTGTCTGCTGACCCGGACGAGTTGACGGTCGCGTTGCTGGCGGTCGGGGCGGTCGCGCCGCGCCCGCCCGACGTGTCGCCGGCGACGCCGGACGCCCCGCCCGTCGAGATCGACCCGACCACTCTCGGGGCGGCTGTCGCCTGTCGCCGGTTCGACGCCTCGTTGGCACACGCCGCGCGCGTCGCCGACACGCCGCCCGAAACCGTCGCGCGCGCTGCCCGCCGACTCGACGCCACCGGGACGGAGTGACGAATCCGTTTCTCTGGCTCGACGCTCGCCGCAACATCTCGTTGTTCCGACACGACCGACTCTGTCGACACGACACTCCGACCACCGGAAGGTCGTGGCACGCGGGCGACACCTCCGCCGGGGCTCCGTCCGGAGCCCCCGGCTTTATAAACCGTCGGTTTATAAGTGTAGGTAGGAGCGACGACATGACAGACCCGGCAGACTCCATCGAGATTCAGAACGTAGTCGCATCGACGGGTATCGGGCAGGAGCTCGATCTCGAAGCGTTGGCGGAGGACCTCCCGGGCGCGGACTTCAACCCGGACAACTTCCCAGGGCTTGTCTACCGCACACAGGACCCTAAGGCGGCGGCGCTGATCTTCCGGTCCGGCAAGATCGTCTGTACCGGTGCCAAGAGCATCGACGACGTGCACGACGCGCTCGGCATCATCTTTGAGAAGCTCCGCGGGCTCTCCATCCCGGTCGACGATGACCCGGACATCACCGTCCAGAACATCGTCTCGTCGGCGGATCTGGGCCACCAGCTCAATCTGAACGCGTTGGCGATCGGGCTCGGCTTGGAGGACGTGGAGTACGAACCCGAGCAGTTCCCCGGTCTCGTCTACCGGATGGACGAGCCGGACGTGGTGATCCTCCTGTTCGGCTCCGGGAAGATCGTCATCACGGGCGGCAAGCGCACCGACGACGCCGAGGAGGCGGTCGACGAGATCGTCGACCGGATCGAGTCGCTCGGACTGCTCAACTGAGCCGTCCGACCCACGCGGGTCGTGTTCGGTTCACCCGACCGACGTTTCTCCAGTGGTTGTGAACGTCTGCCACGGGCACAAACCACTTGTACCGGAGCGCCGTTAGAACAGGTAGTGGCATCCCGACAGGGCGGCCCCGACACCGACGGCGTGTCGACCGACTCCCGCGGCGTGTCGCTCACGAACGCCCCCACCACGCCGGCAATCGACCGGCGCGACGCCGCGAGTGTTCCCTCACGGGACCCGACGGCGTACGCCCAGACGGACCACTTCCGTCGCCGGCTCCGTCAGACCGGTCGGTATCTCTCACTCCCGCTCGTCGCCCATGCGATCCGTGACGGACAGCTCCGGTTCAATCCGGCCGACGGCTGGCGGTTCGCGACCGTCGTCGACGGCGTCCGACTCGTGACGGTCGTCGGCGACGCCGGCACGGACTCGCCGGTGCTCGTCACCGGGTGGACGGAGGTCGCAGACCGGGAGACGGCGGTGGCGAGTGACCGGTGGTCACGGCTGGATGTGGAGACGATCACGCTCCGGTCGTCGCTCGCGGACGCCGACGACCGACAGTGCCCCGGCGCGATCCGCCCGCGGGTCGTTGCCCGCCCGTTCGAGATGGGTGACCACCAGGTCAGCACCGCCGGCGGCGACAGTTTCGTGGAGTGTCACGACTGCGGTGCGCGCTTCCGGTCGAAGCGCGCGCTCGTCGAGAAACGCTGTCGGCGGTAGTCGTCCTGGAGCGGTTGTCGCCGGTCACTCCGCGACGACGACCTCCCACCAGCCGGTCGCGTCGCCGTCGAGCATGTGTTCGGGCACCAACGGCGCCGGCACCGGCCGGAACCCACCCTCGCGCATCGCCGACACGCCGCCGAACGTCTCCACCGGACGGCCGGCGTAGTCGCGCACTCTGATCCGTTTGTCGCCGTCGCGTTCGTACGCGTACGGGAACCGCCCGCGTGGCGGACAGTTCAGTTCGTTGACACCCGACAACACCGCCAGCGGCTCGCCGTCCGCGCGGAGTTCCAACCGCCCGTCCGACGCCGTCTCTGTCGGCGCGTCGCCAGCCGTTGCGTTCGTGTCCGTACTCGCCGCTGCGCCCGCGTCGTCGGCGTCGATCTCGGTCGGGAACGACTCGCTCGTCTCGCGCCACTCTAACTCCGTGCCGGTCGGCACCGCCGCGTAGCCGCCCTCGCGCAGTGGGACGCGGTCCGGCCCGGCGTAGAACACCCGGCCGTCGTCGTCTGTGTCGGCTCCGACGGGCGGCGCGAGGATCGTCTCGACCCCCTCCGCGACGATGCTGTCGGGGACGAGGAAGACGGTGCCGCGGTCGTGTTCCTGGTTGGTCCACAGCCGCGAGAGCACGGTCGTCGGGTCCGCCTCCGCCAACGGCTCCAACCCGAGCGCCCGTGCTGGCCCGAACGGCGGGTCCGCGTCGCCGCCGGGCACCGCGACCCCCGGCGGCTCGCCGCCGTCGTCCGGGCGACGCACATCGTAGCCGCGGCGCCGACACCGCTCGACGCCGGCTGTCAGGAGACTTTCTGTCATACCTCTAGGTACGACGGGCGTGGGCTTGTGGGTTCCGCCGTGGACTCAGCCGCCGTCGTGGACTCGCTCGTCGTCGTGCGTCTCGCCGTCCTCGGGGCTATCGACCGCGCGGTTCCTCTCTGCCGGCTCGGAGTCCTCGAACGCCCCGTACCGCTGATTGACGACCGCTGCGGAGTGTTTGCTGTCTCTCTTGACTGTCCAGTTGATCTTGTCTCCCTGTTCGACGTTCAGCTCCTCGCGGATGCGGTGTGGAATCATCACGACGCCGTCGGTTTCAGCTCGCGTTCGTTGTTCGTCGTGACCACGCATGTTTGACTGTCTCCGTCCGAGCGTGTACAGTCGCTCCCGTGGTGGTTGGTCCGTCGGCCACCTCCCGACAGTACGACTCTCGTTTCCCGACAACAATCTTAATACGCTCTATATCGGTTTACAGAATGTGACTACGACAGTACATATCGACGACGAGACACGGTCGTTGCTCATAGAGCTCCAGACAGAGATCGAACGCGAGACCGGAACGGCGGTGACCGAACGAGAGATTCTCGCGAAACTCGTTCGGGCCGCTGCAGACGGCCAGACGGAACTCGTCGACTCCGCCCGCGAGACGCCGCGATCCGTCTCCGAGGAGACAGTCGACGCGTTCAACAGCGGAATGTTCGCCTCGGGTGTCGAGACGAGTGAGGCAGATATCGACGAAATTCTCTACTCGTGAGGTCCCTCGGTGACGCTGAACGCCGAGGGTCCCAGTGTCGTGAGTATACTACAGTTCTTGTACGGTGTAATCTGGGGCTCACTCCGAGCCTGACGACCTGTCACTCCACTGTGGGAGAAAGGTTTTCACGAGCCGAGCCTCGTACCGTCGTACCACTGTGAGCACACTCAACGTCGAGATTCCGGACGAGATGGGCGACGATCTCCAGGCGTTTCTGGAAGAGCACCCGCACTACTTAGACGAAGGTGAACTCGTTCGCGACGCGCTTCGCCACCTGATGGCGTCACCGAGCCTCTCCGAACAGGCACGGGAAGACGTGCGTGTAAGCCGTGAACAGATCGACGCCGGTGATGTCGTCTCACTCGACGAACTCGAATGACTGAGATACTGCTCTCCGAGCGAGCACGTGATCGGCTATCTGGTTTCGACAAGGATCAACGCGAGCGAGTAAAAGATGCCCTCCGTGAACTGGAGCCCGACCGTGATTTGACTCGGCTCTCCGGAGAGGACGTGTACAAGTGTCGGGTCGGAGACTATCGTATTATCGCTGACTGGGAACGCGAAGAGGATACAGTGTACGTTCTGACTGTCGGTCACCGTCGGAACGTCTACGACCGTGACTGGTAGCTTCTCACCCACAGACCGCATGAGTGCCCTCCTCCGGATAGCTTCTAGTTGCTTCCTGCGAGAGATCAACACCACAGACTCACTGCTGTGCGGTGACCATCACACCGCTCCGTGGTGTAAAGATTGAAGTAGCTAGACTGCGGTAGTTGTCGCCACGAAGCGCGGGACGCGGCCAGAAAATGGCCGGGCGTGCTAGCACACGCCCGACCGTGCTTCGCAGGACACGAAGCATGCTCGACCAACCAGTCGGCGGTATTCAAGTTTCCGCCACGCTCGCGGTACCGACAGCCGAACGACTCGCGATTTCCTCGGAGGTGGCTTGATGAGCCGCCCGACCGAGCGTGACGACGCAGCAGGCGCAGGCGACGCAGCAGACGCAGGCGACGCGGCTACGCCAGACGACACGGCAGACGCAGGTGACGCGACCGCCCCAGACGACCCACCCGCGGCGGAGTCGACCGACATCGGCGTCCGCGTCGGTGTCGACACCCTGGTCGCGGCCGCGCCCGCGGACGGCGACATCGCCACGGGGTTGGTGATCGACGGCGCACATCTCCACGAGCGGCGGGGGATTCTCGCGGAGGCGACACAGGCGTTGCAGGCTGCCGAGTTCGACACCACGCGCAGCGAGACGGAGCTGTTCGTCGCGATGTACCACCAACTCCGCCCGCAGGTGTACAGCGCCGCGGCGCGGACGGTTCAACACGCCCAGCGGTTCGACACGCCGCGGCTCGTGCTCGCGAACCGGTATCTCCGACCGGGGTCGCTGTGGCCGCGGCGGAGCGAGAGTGATCCGGACGCGTGGCTCCCCGCGGCACTGTGGCAGGCGGTCACCGAGAAAGCTCGTGAGGCTGGCGTGCCCGTGGTGCGCGTCGACCCCGGCTCGACGAGCCGGCAGTGTCACGACTGCGGCGCGTGGGGCGCGATCCACGACGACGGCGTGTTGGTGTGTCGCAACGACGACTGTCCGGTGAGTCGGGTGACGCGTCCGCTGAGCGCGGCGGTGAGTCTCGCGCGACAGGTGCGTCGGTAGTCACCACAGCGTCGGCTCTACCCTCAACTGTTCTCGTCGATCCACTCACAGAACGCTTCGAACTCCTGTGCACCAGCACTGTCGGCAATGTCGTGGAGTGTTCCCACTCGGAGTTCGTCGTGGAGTGGAACTGTCACCTGCCGTCTGTCGTCGTCGTTCGTCGGATGCGTGTAGTACAGTTGTGCGTGGTCACCGACCGTCCGACGCCACTCGAACCCACCGACGTTGATGAGTACCCTCACCACCTCCGTCCCGGAGAACGTCCGCCGGCTCATCTACTCCAACACATCCGGCGGCTCCGTCTCGCCAGTCGTGTTGTCGAC
Organism: Haloferacaceae archaeon; assembly: GCA_018609965.1. GTDB lineage: Archaea > Halobacteriota > Halobacteria > Halobacteriales > Haloferacaceae > JAHENP01. Next base: position 1,967 of record JAHENP010000023.1, on the reverse strand, counting down.
CGGGTCGATTCCGGCCGCTCTGAGTTCCTCGTCCGTCGGCGGGCGTCCGCGCTCTCCGCGGTGGAGCGCGACGGCCTCGTCGAGATTCTCCAGTGCGGCCCGACGTGAGTCTCCCTGTGTTGTCACACCGGTCTCGACATCTCTGACGACCCAGCCGTCCCCTTCACGCCAGAGTCGAATTTCGTCTTCCCGAGCGTCCGTGTCGCGGGTCGAACTGGTCACGGGTGAGATAGCTCAGGTTGATACGTGAACTTTCGGCCTGAGCGTAGTGCCGTTTCTATCAAACTCTCGACCCCCAGTGCCGCGGTGAAGCGCGCCCGACGACCAGGTGTTCAATCCGACTCGTCGGCGAGTTCTTCCATCTTCTGACACACCTTGGCGTACAAGTCGGGCGCACAGTACCAGCCAGCGTCGATCATCGTGTCAATCGTCTCGCGTGCCTCTCGCTCGTCGATCACGCCACACTTCTGCGCCGACAAGACAAGGTACGCGGTCCCTCGTGTCGCAACCCCTTCAGCACTCGCGGCATCCCGACCGTACTGTTCGTCCATCACGGCAGTCGCGTCCGCGGCGGCAGCAACCGCGAGTACCGCCGCGTCGGCGTCACTCAGGCGTTGATGCTCACAGAGTCGTTCGTACACTGGTGTCTCGTCTACCGAGACAGTCGATAGTGTCCCATCCTCAACCACCCGCTCAACCCGTCTCGCGTCCGGGTAGCCCGCCTCTCGTCCCGCCACGACCACTTCGTCATAGATCGGCTCAGGAATAACACACCGCCGCGGAACTCCGTCGAGAAGGTCGACCTGCTGTGCTTTCCCGAGATATATCAACGGAGTTGCGTCGAGCACGTACATCTCACAGCGCGTCCAAGTCGTCGTCGAGGTGGTCGCCGCCGACCCACGTTACGTCCCGTTTCTTCGCGAGACGTGCGAACTCCCACGGAGACAGGTCGGCAATCTCCGCCGCGCGTGTGAAACTGACCTCACCCGCATCGAGCCGTTCGAGTGCCTGCTCTTCTCGCCACTGCTCCAGTCCGTCTGCGAGGAGGCGCTGGACGGCTGTGCTCCGGTCGAGTTGTTCCGCGTCGAGATACGCCTCTAGTTCGGATTCGATCTCGTCCGGAAGACGTGTCGAGACGGTTCCCATGCTGCCAACAGTTTGTTACAGAGTCTATACAAACGCTTCGGCGGTCGGACGATCCGACTCCGCCGTCGCGTTGTCGCAGATGTCCCGCCGACTCTCCGACGAGCATCGAGAACGCCCTCACGCGCCGAACACACCCCATTTACCCCGCGACGCCCAACCACGTACATGACCGACGACGACGACCCGCGGCTCTCTCTCGACACGCTGTACGACGCCGTCGAGGCCGCCGGCAGCCCGGTGGTGACGGCGACGACCGTCGCGCGACACACGACACGCTCACAGGCAGCCGCCGCCGAGGGGCTCGAAGCGCTCGTCGACGCGGGCGACGCCGAGCGGGTCACGCCCGGCGGCGACCGGCCGGCGTACTATCCGACCTCCTGGGGTGAGTTGGCGGAGCGTGAACGGCTCGTGGTGTTTCCCGACCGTCGGGAGGTCGTCGCCGACCGACCGACACAGTACACCCGCGCGTCGCTGGCGCAGTTCGCCCACCTCGTCGACTCCACGCGGACGGAGCCCGGCACACGAGGCTACCTCTACGAGATCCGCCCGGAGGACATCTGGGCAGCGCCGTTCGAGGAACTCGACGCGCTCTTGGATCGGGTGCGCTCGGTGCTCCCGCGACGGGTGTCGGAGCTGGAGTCGTGGATCGGACAGCAGTGGAAACGCGCCAACCAGTTCGTCCTCGACACCCACGAGGACGGCTACGTCGTGTTGCGCGCCGACCGCGAGGAGCTGATGGGCAACGTCGCGCGCCAGAAGCTGGCCGACACCCACCTCCGCGCGCCGATCTCGGAGACGGAGTCGTGGGTGAACGCCGACGC
>JAHENP010000022.1 GCA_018609965.1 Haloferacaceae archaeon | reverse complement strand
TTCGAACGTAGCCTGGGCTGAATCTGATATTATCCGTTTCGTTGGGCGGCTGAACCGCCTCAGTCCAATCATGTACACGGACTCAATTGGCATAAAGGCTCTGTTAGCAGAAACGGGGATGTGTTTTCGGGTTGTCGGATTCATCCCACCCCTAAAGGGGTGGGCTTTCTCCTTGTCACTGCTGTAACCGCCCCGCGACCGCACTGCACCATCCCGCACCGCGATACTGTCTCTTGTCGACTGTTCGTCGTGTCTGTCTGGCCTGTCTGCCCGTTCGTCGCTGCCGTCTCTCGTGACCGTGGTGGCTGTCGGGTCCGGTGCCACCAACGTCACCGGGCTGGCGCCCCAACTATCAGACGTTGCTCCGGAGAGCAACGGGTGTGAACTGCAAGACGACCGCTCGACAGCGACCCCGACGCCGTCCCCGAGATACTGCACGACAGATTTATACGTCTACGCCTGTTACCTGTGGTTAGGAAAGATGAATCAGAGACACTCGCAGGTCGGCGACGGGCGGTTCGTGCGGCAGTACAGCTACCCGGAGACGACGGTGGTGGCGGTCGACGTGGGCGGGGCGGCGACGGTCGACACGGTCGACCAGACCGCCATCGTCGTCCCCGAGGACGGGGAGACGTTCGAGTTCGATCTCCCGGGTGAGTCGGTCTCGGCGACGAGCAACAACGGGGTCGTGGTCGTGGAGGTGGCGGCGTGAACCTCACTGTCAAGCCGTTGAAGCAGAAGGACGCCGGCCGTCGGCTGGCGGCCGTCGACCGGGTCGCCGCCGAGGAGCTCGGCTTACAGCCGGGTGACTACCTGAAACTGGTCAGCGACGAGACCGCCATCGCCCGCGTCTGGCCGGGCTACCCGGAAGACGACGAGGCGGGTGTCGTCCGGATCGACGGCCAGCTCCGGAAGGAAGCGGACGTGGGGATCGACGACACGGTGACCGTCGAGGCCGCCGACGTGCAGCCCGCAGAACGGATCACCATCGCGCTCCCCCAGCAGTTCGGGGTGCGGGGTGACATCGGCTCGCTGATCCGAAACAAGCTCTCCGGGCGGCCGGTGACGACAGGCCAGACGCTGCCGTTCTCCTTCGGGCTGGGGATGATGGGCGGCAACTCACAGGCGGTCCCGTTGAAGGTGGCGTCGACGAGCCCCGACGGGACCGTGGTGATCACAGACTCGACGGAAGTGCAGATCAGCGAACAGCCGGCCGAGCAGATCGCCGACGAGGCGCCAACGGGTGGCGCAGAGACGCCGGACGTGACCTACGAGGACATCGGCGGGCTCGACTCCGAGCTGGAACAGGTCCGGGAGATGATCGAACTGCCGATGCGGCACCCGGAGCTGTTCAACCGGCTGGGGATCGAGCCGCCGAAGGGCGTGTTGTTGCACGGCCCGCCCGGCACGGGGAAGACGCTGATCGCCAAGGCGGTGGCCAACGAGATCGACGCCCACTTCCAGACGCTGAGTGGGCCGGAGATCATGAGCAAGTACTACGGCGAGAGCGAGGAACAACTCCGTGAAGTGTTCGAGGAGGCTCAGGAGAACGCCCCCGCGATCATCTTCATGGACGAACTAGACTCCATCGCGCCCAAACGCGAGGAGACCTCCGGTGACGTGGAACGCCGGGTCGTCGCCCAACTGCTGTCGCTGATGGACGGGTTGGAGGACCGCGGCGAGGTGGTCGTGATCGGCGCGACCAACCGGGTCGACGCCATCGACCAGGCACTGCGGCGTGGCGGCCGGTTCGACCGCGAGATCGAGGTCGGGGTCCCGGACCGGGACGGCCGCAGGGAGATCCTCCAGGTCCACACCCGCAACATGCCGTTGGCCGCGGATGTCGATGTCGACGCCTACGCGGAGAACACCCACGGGTTCGTCGGCGCGGACTTGGAGTCGTTGGCGAAGGAGGCCGGGATGAACGCGCTCCGGCGCATCCGCCCGGAGATCGACCTAGAGGCCGAGCAGGTGGACGCCGAGGTGTTAGAACGGATCGAGGTGACCGACGACGATCTCCGGGATGCGATGCACGGGATCGAGCCCTCGGCACTCCGGGAGGTGTTCGTCGAGGTGCCGGACGTGACGTGGGACCGTGTCGGCGGGTTAGAAGACACCCAACGCCGGCTCCGTGAGACGATCCAATGGCCCTTGGAGTACGGCGAGGTGTTCGACGCGATGGACATGGAGGCCGCGAAGGGGGTCCTGTTGTACGGCCCGCCCGGCACGGGCAAGACCCTGTTGGCGAAGGCGGTCGCCAACGAGGCCGACTCCAACTTCATCTCGGTGAAAGGCCCCGAGCTGCTCGACAAGTACGTCGGCGAGTCCGAGAAGGGGGTCCGCGAGATCTTCTCGAAGGCCCGCGAGAACGCCCCGACGGTGGTGTTCTTCGACGAGATCGACGCCATCGCGACCGAGCGGGGGAACAACACCGGCGACTCCGGCGTCTCCGAGCGGGTCGTCTCCCAACTGTTGACCGAACTCGACGGGTTGGAGGCGTTGGAGGACGTGGTCGTGATCGCGACGACCAACCGGCCGGACCTGATCGACAGCGCGTTGTTGCGCCCGGGTCGGTTGGACAGACACGTTCACGTCCCCGTTCCGGACCGTGACGGCCGCCGGAAGATCATCGAAGTCCACACCCGCGAGAAGCCGCTTGCGGACGGGGTCGATCTGGACGCTCTGGCCGACCAGACCGACGGGTACGTCGGCGCAGACATCGAGGCGCTGTGTCGTGAGGCGTCGATGAACGCCTCCCGGGAGTTCATCAGAGAGATGGAGCAGGCGACGGACGGCGTCGAGATCGAGCGGAGCCTCGGCAACGTGCGGATCGCTCACGACCACTTCCAGCAGGCGTTAACGGAGGTCCAGCCGTCCGTCACCGACGAGACCCAGAAACGCTACGAGGAGATCGAGTCGCGGTTCGAACGCTCGGGGCCACGGGACGACCCCACCGGAACCGGCGGCACCGCGTTCCAGTAAGTTCCACGGGCGGGCGCTGAACCGGCGGTCGGGCTCCAGTGAGCCACACCGTGGGGAGCCGACACCCTGCCGTCGTCGTCGGCTCGTGACACGTCGAAAAGCCTAACCCGCGTTTCCCGTTATCGATTGTCGTGGTAGAGAGACGCACCGCCCTGAGCCTCCTCCTCGCGGTCCTCGCGGTCGCGGCCCTCGCCGTGTCGGCCGCGACCCTCGACTCGACAACGACAACACGCAGCGGTGGCGTCGGTGGCGGCACACAGTCGGAGGAAATGGGCTTCGGTGACGCGCCGGAGTCTGGTATCGACATCGGTGGTGAGGCCGGCGGCGGCCTCACTTCCACCAACATCTGCGTCGAAGAACTCCGGTCGCCGTTGGCGCAGTTGGGCGCGCTCGTGGTCGCGTTCGTCGGGTTCCTCCTGTTGTACCGGCAGATGGGCTCTGCGATCATCGCGGGGTTCACACTGACATCATTCGGTTTCCCGTTCGTGTTCATCTGGGGGTTCCTGACCTCCTGTGGTGCGTCGAGCAGCCAGTCGGAGAGCAACTACGGGTTCGGCGAGACGAACGAGACCGGGCTGTTGGACGGTGGCGGCGCTCCGGGGATCTCCGGGTCGGGTGAGGCAGTGACCACTCCGACGGCCGCGCTCGGGTTGTTGTTGGTCGTCGCCATCGCCGGCAGCGTGATCCTCCTGATCCGGTCGGCGGCGACCGACCAGACGACCCCGGAGACAGCCGAGTCGGACACGACCGTCGCCGAGCCGGTCACGGCCGTCGGGACGGTCGCCGGGGAGGCGGCCGACCGGCTGGCAGACGACACCGACGTGTCCAACGAGGTGTACCGCGCGTGGCGGGAGATGACGACGTATCTGGATGTCGACCACCCGCGAGCGAGCACACCTGCAGAGTTTGCGGCCGCCGCGGTCGACGCCGGGATGGCCCGCGAGGACGTGACGGAGCTGACGGCCATCTTCGAAGAAGTGCGGTACGGTCCCGGCTCGGTCACCGACGACCAGGAACGCCGTGCTCGCGAGGCGCTCCGCAACATCGAGGCGACGTACGCCAACGAAGGCGGTGCCGACGACGGATCTGCCGACGACACGCCGCGGTCCGACGGAGGTGCCGACCGGTGAAGCTCTCTGAGTCGGTCGGGCTGGCGCTCGTGCTCGGTGGGTTCCTCGTGTTGTTCCAACGCGGGCTGGCGGGGTTGTTCGACGTGTCGTTCACGTTCGTCACCGGTGTCGGGGTACTCGCGTTGATCCTCGGGCTGAACTACTTCAACGTCGGCCGGCAGACGGAGCGTCGGGCGGCAGACCTGCCGGACGTGGAACTGCGGTACGAGGCGACACAGCCGGGGACGGAGACGGACGAACTGCTCGCGGACGCGGCGGGACTCTCGCGGGCGGGGGTCGCGGCACGCCGCGAGTTTCGCGACCGGCTCCACGAGGCGACGACAGAGACGTTGTTGCGGCGCGGCGACTACCCAAGCGAGGCGGCGGCGACGGCGGCCGTCGACGACGGCGAGTGGACGACCGACGCGGTGGCGGCCTGGTTTCTCGCGGACACGACCGACGACGCGCCGTTGTCCGTCCGGCTCCGTGGGGTCGTCAGCTCGGAGTCGGGGTTCGTGTTCGCCGCCCGCCGGACGGTCGCGGCCGTCGCCGCGGCCCAGCGTGGTGACCAACCACCGTCGACAGACGACGGCCCTGCCGCCGCGGTGAGCAGTCTCCGGAGCCGACTCGGACGCCTCGCCGGCGCGGATGACGCGACGACCGACGAGACCGAGTCGGCCGAGGAGCCGTCGTCGGGCGCGAACCTCCCGGGACAGTTGGGCGGTGCGACGACCGACGACGGCCCCTCGGACGGCCCGGCGAGGAGTGGGGTCCACCCGCCAGAGTCGACGACGACCCGCGGCGCAACCGGGACAGACCACGAGGACGCCTGGAAGCTCGTGGAGGGTGAGTCGTGACCAGGGTGATCGAGACGGAGCGGTGGGCTGGCATCGCGGCGGTGGCGCTCGTCCCGATCGGACTGGGCGTGTTCACCGAACACCCACCGTTCGTGCTCGCCGGGATCGTCGGGGTCGGCTACGCCTCCTACGCTCGCGGGGACACGGTGCCGACGCCGGCGCTCCGGATCGAGCGGACGTTGGACCCGCCGACACCGGAGCCGGGCGAAGACGTGACCGTCACGGTGGAGATCCACAACGACG
>JAHENP010000021.1 GCA_018609965.1 Haloferacaceae archaeon | reverse complement strand
CTCGCGGAGCGTGACCTCAACACCGCCGAGTGGGACTGGTTCGACACCCAGCTCGAACGCGCCGTCCCGGACGGCGGTGACGACGAGGACGGCGAGACGGTGTTGCCGGACGGCGGCGAGCCGGACGCCGACGAGTAACGCGACACGCGGCACACGACACCCGAAGAGTCAGACGCCCGAACCCACTGTTCCAGACGCCGAAACCGCTCTTGAGGACACGTTACGACTTCCTGACGGTGTGACAGAAGGCTCGTTATCTGCCAACCAAGTCTGTGCTCGGTCTATCGCCCGTGACATCGGCCACTATGCTGAACACAATCACAAGTGGAACAGTTACGATCTGACAGCCAGACGGCCCAGTAGTAAACCATCACGACCCCCAGCAGCGTCGGTAAGTGCCTCGCAAGCTGCATAGTCGATCAATCAGATCGTCCGACCTCCAAGCCGTGAAACTAATAGAAAGTAGTTGGCGATCAGCTGCTCGTATACGTCAACGATCAATAGCAGGTCCTGTCGACAGGCACTTTTCACCTCAATCGGAGACGGCTACCGGACACCTAATATATGAGAAATTTACATAACAGTAATATAGTAACAGTGGAATCCAACAGACAGCTACGGTGGTGTCAAACTTGGTTTGAACCTCAGACCACGATCTCAGCTACGAGGAGCTCTACGAAGAGCTCCAGACGATCGCACAGGGATGTCAGGACGAGCCCGGTGTCGAACGGTTGACTGTCGAGCGAGAACACGGCGCGATCATCACCGACTTCGAGGGTGACGCACTCCCACCGACAATGCGTCGTGCACTCTCGTACGTCGACTTGAAGCCACTCAACCTCTCGACAGCGCAGTTCGAGGTGCAGGACCGGTAGTACAGTCAGCAAGGAAACCACCACGCTCGGCATTAGGACTGTGGAGCAACGGAGAGCGACGATGACTGGACGTGTATCCTGACCGCCAGAACCAGTGTGTTTGCCCTGACTCGCTGGCGACGCGGTCAAGATCCGCCGGTAATGATATAGCTACTAATAGGAATTCTATTATCCGTCGTCGCTGACTCGGGAACTCAGGAGTAACAAGCAATAAATGTCAATAAATGGATGGGGAGTGATTCACTTCTTCGGTCTTAGTCACCATGACAGCGCTCCAAATCATACCAATCTCTTTTCTTCTATGTATAAACTAAAAGAAATGATGAGAACAGAGAGGACATGGGCAGCCGCGTAAGAAGTCCAGCCAAAGACTTCCTCAAATAGAGCGGCACATACAGAAAGTGAGATCGCCACCCCTGCATAACATAAAATTAACATAATAAAAAATTCAATTATAGAAGTTATTCTCTCTAGTAGATCAAAACTACCCCACAAAGATCTGATAGCAGACATGGAGTATATAGTTTCGTATTTTGAATTTTGTATTTTCTTTTCATATTCTGAGTGTGGCTTTGGTGCAGTTTCTGGATCAACAGGGGGAGTTACTGTTGAAGATGTGTTTCGGCTCCCACCTACAGATTGGCCATGCACTTCGTTATGGCAATTTTTACATAAAGTAGTTAGATTTTTATACTCATTTCCACCTCCTTCAGATAAAGGTACCTTGTGATGCGCATGAAGTTCAGCATTACCTCTGTCTCCCCCCCAACACACCACAGTTAGTACATTTATAATTATTATTTTTATATACTTGTTTACGACGACTATCCCAATCTGAGGGATATCTGTCTGGCACCAGTGGCTTCTAGTTGATAGCATGATTTGTCAGTTTCGGTTTTAATACATATTCCATGTTAAATAATCAAGTTTTTCAATCTTTTTAGTCATATATCTAATTATCTTTTATTTTAATTTTATTATTATTTTATACTTATTGAAAATATATTGCGTCAGACAGAGAGCAGACAGACAGCGAGGATTGAACTGGACAGCGTTTTCACTCGGTAGTAGTCATCTGATTTGTCCCCAGAAACGACGGGCGTGCCTGCGCCCGCCAAAGGTGGCTATGATGCCACGTCAGAGCTAACCCCGACGGCTAATCACTCTTGCCGTCACGACCGCAACCGTACCGACATCCCGAACGAATACAGACTCGTCTCTTCCGAGTGTGGTGCTGATGGCGGCACCTACTCGTTGTCCGTTCCACATGACGCTCCCGAGTTTTGCCCTTTGTGCGGGCACACCGTTGACGGCGACACAACAAGCGCCATCCCGAGCAATCAAGAGGCGACCGGGCTCTCGGAGGGAGCAAACCTATGACTGTCGCCGTTGAGCAGTTCGTTGAGTCTGTCACCAACGCTCTCAGTGAGTGTGGAGCCGATTCAGCGACTGTCAACTCCGTCAAGACTGCCGGTGATCAGTTAGCCGAACACGTCGAACAGCTCCGTGGTGAGAACGAACAACTGCGCGAGGAACTGGAATCCGTCCGTGACGAGCTGGAGTCGGTTCGAGATTGAGCCGGTCGGGATCGCGCCGAACTGTCGAGCCGTGTCACTGACCTCGAAGAAACGATCGAATCGCCAGACAACACCGAGGCCGACAACTTGGACCCCGATTCTCCAGGCTTGAACCCGGCGTCTCCTCTCACCGCTCGCGTCCGACACGCGGCAGTGAACGACGCTGCTACTGGAACACCAGAATCAGGCCGGTTGCGAACATGAGCAGGGCGACGCCGCCGAGCACCAGCCCCAAGATGTCGGTCTCGTCCATACCGTCGGTGTGGTCCGCACACCCGAAAGTCCGTCGGGGCGCGCCGAAGGACGGCACTTAGGAGGCGGCCCCGCCTCGTCGTGAACGTGCCCGGAGAGCAACCGGACGGACCGGCAGACGGCAGCGACGCGGACGACACCCGTGGCCGGCGGTTCGTCGTCGGCCTGTACGTCGCCTTGGTCGGGGTCGGGGCGACTGCCGGCGTGTTGACCGCGACGTTCGTCGACGGGCTGATGCGCCCGGAGCTGTTCGGCGTCGTCCCGCTGCCGGCGACGCAGGCCGGTTTCGCCGTCTTCGGCGGCGTGACGATGGCAGTCGTCCTCGGCGTCCCGCTCTCACTGGTGATCTACGTCTCCCGGCGGATCGACGACACCGACGCGGTCGAGTGACACCACCCGTCACGCCACACCGTCTCATTGGAGGACGACTAAGGTGTCCAAATACCTCTGCCCAGTCGAAGGTTCTGCATGGACAATCGTTAAGAATACGGCGCGGCTGTCGACACACGATGCGCTTGGGAGAGACGGCACGGCTGTTCGAGTCCGCGGAGTACCCGACCACACGCGAGCAGGTGTGTGCAGAACACGGCGACCGCGCGGTCGAGCTGCCCGACGGCGAGACCACGGTGACGACCGTGTTGGAACGGGCGGGCGACGAGGAGTACGAGAGCTACGAGGCGCTCCGGGCGGCGTTGTTCTGTGGGCTGCCGGCCGGCGCGGTCGGTCGGCTCGGCTACAGCGACCGCGACGCGCCCGCCGTCGGCGAGGACGGCCCGACGCCGGTCTCCTTCTGAGCGACTCCAGCTAGCGACAGTCGCCGGCGGCACCCTCCGCCGCCACCGTCGTCGGCGTGGTCTGCCGACAGCACCGGCACCCTCCGCCGGCGGCACCCTCGACGGCTCCCGACATCGACACCCACGCTTCCCGGGAGCCGCGTGTTTATCACTCTGACGGCCGGAGGGAACAGCGATGTCGAGCAACGCGAAGGGTGACCGTCGGGAACGCGAGCTGGTGAACCGGCTCGACGAGGCGGGGTTCGCGGTGATGCGCGCGCCGGCCAGCGGCGCCGCCACGGAGCGTGACCTGCCGGACGTGCTCGCGGGTGACGGCGAGCGGTTCTACGCGGTGGAGGCGAAGTCCTCCTCTGGCCGCCCGATCTATCTCGACGCCGAGGAGGTGGAGTCGTTGATCTACTTCGCCCGCAGCTTCGGCGCGAAGGCCCGTATCGGCGCGCGGTTCGACCGCGAGGACTGGGCGTTCTTCCACCCGGCGGATCTCCACACGACCGACAGCGGCAACAAACGCGTGAAGAAGGACCGCGCGCTCGCCGACGGCGAGGACATCCCGGCGTTGGCCGGCAAGTCCGAACAGACCCGACTGGACGAGGACGGTGTCTCGGAACCCGACCCGACCGACGGCGTCCGCGGGGTGTTGACCGCGGTCGAACAGGGAACGATGTCCGTCGAGGAGGCGGCGGAAATCCTGTGAGCCAACAGACGCTTCGAAGCGTTTTTGCGGCGGCCACAGAAAGCGGAGCGCATGGAGATCGACGCCGACATGCGTCGGAAGATCGCCGTCTCGCTGGCGGCGGCCGCGTCGTTCGTCGTGCTCCTCGTCGTCGTCGGCTCTCGGTACACCACCGATCCGACGCCCGAGGAGGCCGGCGGGGTCGTCCTCCAGGAGCCCGGCGGGATCGTCGTGGTCGGCCTGTTCGGACTGTTCGTCCTCGGCATGGCGGGTGTTGGACTGTACCTCGACCGCGTCGAAGAGTGACACGACACCGTTCTGTCTCCGACAGCGTTTCCCGCCGCAGACGCCTGGCTTCCGAGAACGAATGACACTCCGAGTGACGTTTCTCGGCACGAGTGGCGCGGTGCCGACGGTTAAGCGCGCCCCCAGCGCGGTCCACGTCAACCGCAAGGGGGAGTCGTTGTTGTTCGACTGGGGTGGCGGGACCCAACGCCAGATGATGCGGTTCGGCACCGGGTTCGACGTCTCACACCTGTTCGTCACACACCTCCACGGCGACCACGTGCTCGGCATTCCCGGACTCGTCCAGTCGATGGGGTTCAACGACCGCGAGGCCGGGCTCGCGATCCACGGCCCGCCCGGGACGCGCCGGGAACTCCAGTCGTTGGTCCACGCCGGCGGGACGACCCCGTCGTTCCCCGTCCGGATCATCGAGAACGAGCCGGACACGGTCGCGTTGTCCGGCGAGGGGTTCGAGGTGCGGACGTTCGCGACGGAACACCGGACGACGGCCGTCGGCTACGCGCTCGTCGAGGACGACCGGAAAGGGCGGTTCGACCGCCAACGGGCCGAGGAGGAACTGGGGATTCCCCCCGGTCCGAAGTACGGCCGGCTCCACGACGGCGAACCGGTGGAACACGACGGCCGCGTGATCCAACCCGAGGCGGTCGTCGGCGACCCCCGCCCCGGCCGGACGGTCGTCTACACCGGCGACACGCGCCCGGTCGCAGCGACGGAGTCGGTCGCCGACGGCGCGGACCTGTTGATCCACGACGCCACCTTCGTCGACGAGGCTGTCGACCGCGCGCGCTCGACGGGTCACGCCACCGCTCGCGAGGCAGGCGAGATCGCCGCACGCGCGGGCGTCCGGCACCTCGCACTCACACACGTCTCCTCGCGGTACGCCGGTCGCACACACGAACTCGTCGCCGAGGCCGAGGCGGTCTTCGACGGCGCGGTCACGCTCCCCGACGACGGCGACGAGATCGAGGTGTCGTTCCAGTCCTAACGACGGGGCGACTCAGCCGGCCTGTTCGTCGATCCCCAGCGCCGCCCGGATCTGCGCCCAGTCGTCGCCCGCGGGACCGGCGACGCCGAGCGTCCGGTCGTGTGCGTCGCTCCCACCCGTCCACAACAGCTCCTCGTCTGTGAACAACTCGTCGAGCGGCCCGAGATCGGGGTCGTGGCCGTACGGGTAGAACCGTTCGACGGCGTCGAGATCGTGGTCGGTGACGAGCGCCAACGCCGCCGCGGGGTCGTCGTACCGGAACGGGTGTGCCAGCCCGACGACCGCACACGCCTCTCTGAGCAACGGGACGGCTTCCTCGACGGTCGGCACGTCTCGGGAGACGTAACACGGCCGGTCGTTCCCGATCAGCTCGTCGAAGGCACCGCCGTAGTCGTACGGCGCGTCACTCTCTTCGACCGCGCGGGCGATGTCCGGCCGGCCGAGTCCGGGCGCGATCTCCACGTCGAGTTCGGCCCCGGTCTCGGCTTCCACCCGTTCGACCATCCGCCGGCCGCGGGACTGCCGGTCGCGTTGGATGCGGTCACACTCGGCGGCCAGTGCGCCCGTCTCCCGGAGCCCGTAGCCGAGGAGATCGACACGCTGGTCACCGGCGTCGACGCGAAGCTCGATCCCGCGGATCACCGTCACTCCCTCGATCCGTTGGACCGGCTCGTCGAGCCCCGGGTGGTAGCGGTCGTGGTCGGTGACGGCGACGGCCTCAACGCCGGCTCTCTCGGCCGCGGCCGGCAGCTCGTCGAGTGTCAACACGCCGTCGGAGACGGTCGTGTGGAGGTGGAGATCTGCGACTGTCACGAGACGTTCTGGTCGCGGCGACGGGTTGAGGCTTCTGTCCGTTGTTCCACCAGAAACGGGGGGTGACGGAGAGTGAAATTTAACCGACACGTCTCGGGTCGATCCGTCGGGGCGGCCAGACGGGACTCAGATTTATAGGGGCGTGCAACGGAGGAAGAAGCGATGCCGGACGTTTACGCCATCTCGGGTGCGAAGGGCGGGGTCGGGAAGACCACGACCGCCGCCAACCTCGCCGCGACGCTCGCGGCCGCGGGCCACAGCGTGGTGGCGGTCGACGGTGACATCGGCACCCCGAACCTCGGTCCGGCGCTGGGGGTCACGCCCGGCTCCGACGACCCGACGATCCACGACGTGTTGGCGGGCGAGGCGACGCTGTCGGCGGCCGCCTACGAGGGGCCACACGGAATCTACGTCGTCCCCGGGCGCGACGATCTCGACTCGTTTCGTCGTGCGGACCCGGCGCAGCTCGGCGCGGCGCTGTCGACCGTCTCCGGTGTCGACTACATCGTCGTCGACACGAGCGCCGGGCTGACACACGAGAGCGCACTCCCGCTCTCGCTGGCGGACGGCGTCTTACTCGTCACCACGCCCGACCGCGACGCGCTGTCGGCGACCCGGAAGTCGTTGGCGCTGACGCGGGAACTCGGCGGCACCGTCGCCGGCGTCGCGGTCAACCGCGCGCGCGACGACAGCGCCGACCCGGAGGTGGGTGCGCCGTTGCTCGGCCGGATTCCGGAGTCCCGCGAACTGGCCGCTGGCAGTGCCATCGGCGAGCCGATCACCGTCCGATCTCCCGGCGGCGACGTGGCGTTGGCGTTCCGCCGTCTCGCCTCCCGACTCGCCGTCGAACGGGTCCCGCCGCCGCCGGAGGTCGACGACGCACGCGCCGGAACGGGCGCGACCGACGCCGTTCGTGGCGCAGACACCAGCCGCGGGGCCGACACTGCGAACGACGCAGATGTCAGTCGTGGAGCCGACACTGCGGGGGACGCAGACGCCAGCCGTAGAGCCGACACTGCGGGCGAGACAAATGTCAGCCGCGGGGCCGACACTGCAGGCGGGGCCGACGAGAGCACCGCGGCCGAACGGTCGCCCGCCGAGCCCGGCGCGAGCGACGCCACAGACGGCGGCCCGCAACACGGAGACGTTCCTCGCGGGGCACCCGACAGCCGGCGGGACACGCCGGCTGCGGAGTCGACACCGGCGACGGAGTCGTCGGAGCCTACAGACACCGGTGAGGCGGACTCAGAGCCGGCGCCGGACGAGCGGATCGACGACGACGGGGTCATCATCCGGGACGACGGCGACGGCGAGGAAGACCCGGCTGCCGCAGAAGCCCGCCGGACGGTGCTCGGGGAGACGGTGCCGGAGTCGGCAATCTCGCGTGAGGAGACGGACCGCGGCAACGCCGTCGAGTACGAGATCGACGAGGACGCGATCCCCTTTTCGGAGGACGACCAGGAGGACGACCAGGAGGACGACCAGGAGGACGACGACGGCGGGTTCCTCGGTCGGCTGTTCCGTTCCTGATCGCCCGGCCGAGGCCGAACCGAGAGCTTCTTACAGCCGGCACCGTCTGGCTGTGGTATGAGCGACGTGGACGACAGCGTGCCGCTGTGGTGGATTCTCGTCTTCCTCCTGTTGACGCTCGGCGGCGGCGCCTACGTCGTCCGAGCAGTGGGCGGCTCGTTGCTGGCGACAGTGTTTCTCCCGGTCTGAGCCAACGCGGACTGTCGCCGCCGACGCCGAGCCAGGAGTGACGACATCGACCCGGAAGCGATAACGTCGACTCTGGCGCGACGACATCGACCCAGGAGCGGCTACATCGACTCTGGCGCGGCGACACCGAGCACGCTCAGCGCGTTGGCGACCGTATGGCGTGCGGCGACGACGACCGCGAGCCGCGCGGCCGCCAGCTCCTCGTCGGCCGACACCACCGGACACTCCCGGTAGAAGGCGTTGAACCGTTCGCCGAACCGCCGGACGTACGCCGCGATCTGGTGGGGTTCGAGATCG
>JAHENP010000020.1 GCA_018609965.1 Haloferacaceae archaeon | reverse complement strand
TTCGAACGTAGCCTGGGCTGAATCTGATATTATCCGTTTCGTTGGGCGGCTGAACCGCCTCAGTCCAATCATGTACACGGACTCAATTGGCATAAAGGCTCTGTTAGCAGAAACGGGGATGTGTTTTCGGGTTGTCGGATTTATCCCACCCCTAAAGGGGTGGGCTTTCTCCTTGTCACTGCTGTAACTGCTCCTGTTCTGTGTGGGCGTGGTCGACAGCGGCCGTGATCCGCGTCGCCAACGTGTCCGCGAACTGCTCGCCGTCACCCCGTGGGGCGTGCGTGGTCACAGCGGAGCAAGGCGGAAGCCCACCCGTTTAGTGGTGGGTAGCTGACTCTTTCGGAGTGTACTCACCTCCTTGTGAACTGTCGGCGGCGGGGGTTCGCCAGCTTCAAGCGGAGCGGCGTCGACCGGACGGACAATGACACGCGAGCGGACTGTCTGGCTGCGGGCCGACGACGCGGTCGGGGACTGGGACCGGCGACGGCGACGGATCACCGCCGGGTTGGAGGCCGGGGTCGACTGGGTCGTCGTCGACGAACAGGACGTGTCGAAGGTGCGGGAGCTGGGCGACGTTCGCGTCGCCGCCTTCCGGTCAGACACGGACGTGGATGTCGACGTCGACGTGGTCGGTGCCGACGGGGAGATCGTCGACGCCGACGCGACCGGGGACGCCGATCCGGACGCCGTCGTCGTCGGCAAGAACAGCGAGGGTGACGGAACGGTCGACCTCCCGGGTGACTTCGCCGGCTCGGCGGATCTGTCGACGCTCCGGCGGGACGGGCAGGCCGACGGCGCGTTCGTCCGGATCTTCGACGAGTCTTACGAGTCGTTCGCGGGCGAGGCCGCCACGGAGAGTGAGTTCCTGCTCGTCGCCGCCGAGGACTGGACGATCATCCCGTTGGAGAATCTGATCGCCCGCGTCGGCGAGGAGACCACGCTCGTCGCCGGCGCGACCACCGCCGCGGAGGCGAAGACCGCCTTCGAGACGCTGGAGATCGGTGCCGATGGGGTGTTGCTCGACACGGACGACCCCGACGAGATCCGGCAGACCTGTGAGGCGCGTGACGAGGCCGCCCGCGAACAGTTGGAGTTGCAGACCGCGACCGTCACCGAGATCGAACGCGTCGGCTCCGCCGACCGGGTGTGTGTCGACACGGGGAGCATCATGGACCACGACGAGGGGATGCTCGTCGGCTCGATGTCTCGCGGGCTGTTTTTCGTCCACGCCGAGACCGCCGACTCCCCGTACGTCGCCTCCCGCCCGTTCCGGGTGAATGCCGGCGCGGTTCACGCGTACGCCCGCGACCCCGGCGGCGGGACGAGCTACCTCTCGGAGCTGTCCAGCGGCGACGAGGTCCAGATCGTCTCTACCGACGGCACCACCCGCGAGGCGGTGGTCGGCCGCGCGAAGATTGAGCGTCGGCCGATGTTCCGGGTGAGCGCCGAGGTGGAGACTGCCGACGGGACGGACCGCGTGGAGACCCTGCTTCAGAACGCCGAGACGATCAAGCTCGGCACCCCGGATGGCCGTGTGGCGGTGACTGATCTCTCCGAGGGTGACGAACTGCTGGTTTACTACGAGGATGTCGCGCGTCACTTCGGGGAGTCTGTCGAGGAGTCGATCATCGAGAAGTAGGCAATTAGCTGGATTGAGGCGCTAAGCCCCCTTCCTCAAGGAGCAACGCAACGAGCGAAGCGAGTGAGTAGCGCAGTAGGGAGAGGATACAGCGTCCCCAGAATCGAAGATTCTGGTGTGCAAACGAGACGATGTCTCGTTAACGCCGCACAGCTTTCAAACACGTTCGACGCTCAGCCCACAGGCTCACGCAACCGAAGATATTATACGTGTCTCGTGCATAACGTGCATTACAGTGAAACGGAAGACAATCACCATCCGAGAGGACCAAGATGAGTGGATAGAGGACCACCACCTCAACCTATCGTCGTTCATCCGAGAGCAGTTGGACGAACTCATTGAGGAACGCGGGTAGCGCTATGTACTACGCCTACAAGTACCGTCTCAAGCCCTCCGACGCCCACCGCGAAGAGTTGGACCGCCATCGAGACATTTGTAGGCAACTCTACAACCACACGCTCTACCGTCTCAACGAGTACCAAAACGAACATGATGAACTGCCGTCCATGACCTCCCTGCGGTCGGAACTCCCTGACCTCAAGGGGTGGTGGGAGGACCTCAACGACGTGTACTCGAAGGTCCTCCAAACCGTCGTGGAACGGCTGTTCGACAACCTCCATAGTCTCTCCGCGCTCAAAGAGCAGGGGTACGGCGTCGGTCAACGCAAATGGAAGCCGCCACGGGAGTTCCGCAGTTTCACGTACAGTCAGTCTGGCTTCAAGCTCGACAAGAAGGGCGGTCAGAGCATACTGTCGCTCTCGAAACTTGCGGACATCCCGATTCAGCTTCACCGACCTATCCCCCGACGTTCACAAGAGCGACAGCTCTTGTGCAGCCCATCAGAAATCGGAGATTTCTGAGGACGATCCGAAACTCAAGCAGGTCACGCTCAAGAAGGAGCCAACGGGTGAGTGGTTCGCCACGTTCGGCGTCGAAATGAACCGTGAACCACCTGAACCGCCTGAGAACCACGAGAAGTGCGTCGGTATCGACGTTGGGATTTGCAAGTACGCCCACGACACCGACGGCACGGTGGTCGGGTCGCTCGACCTCTCGGACGAACGCGACCGCTTGGAGCGCGAGCAACGGAAGCTCTCGCGGAAGCAACACGGGTCGAACAACTACGAGGAGCAACGGCGACGAGTCGCGGAGTGTCACGCCGACCTCCGTCGGAAGCGCCGCGACTTTCTCCACAAGCTCTCGGCGTACTACGCTCGGGAGTACGACCTCGTGGCGGTCGAAGACCTGAACATCAAGGGGATGATGGAGTCGCCGTCGAACAGCCGCAACACGGCGTCTGCCGCGTGGGGGACGTTCCTCTCGTTGCTCGAATACAAGTGCGAGCGTGAAGGAACGCACTTCGTCGCGGTCAACCCGAGAGGGACGACAAAACAGTGTGCGTCCTGTGGCGTTTCGACGGGGAAGCCGTTGTGGGTCCGTGAACACTCCTGTCCGTCATGCGGGTTCACCGCCGACAGAGATTGGAACGCGGCGTGGAATATTCTTTCTCGCGGGTTCAAGCGAGTAGGAGAGGGACGCTCCGAATCAACGCCTGTGGAGACTGCGCTCCCTACGGGAACCACTACGGTTCCTGCAAAGCGCGTCTTGGAAGCAGGAAGCCCTACCCTCAAGGAGCGAACGGCATCAGCCGTGAGCGAGTAGGGTAGGGTAGTTCACATCGTAATCGTCGGTGTTTTAATAGTCGAGTTTTACTCGCACCCTGTGCAGCGAGGATGGGAGAGGTGGGTACGAAGAGCAAGTGAAGTGCTGCTTCTTGCAGGAGGGCCAGTGCTCACTGCTGTACTCTCCGAGGACCTCTCGTCCGTTCACAGGTTCTTTGTCATCGGGGTTGCGCTTCTCCTTGCTGGGTGTGTGTACTACTTTGGACCTGAGAGAAGGATTCGTCAAGCCAGCGACAGCAAAGCTAGACGTATGCTCAATACCTTTATATTTCCAAAAATAGAACAAAAAGCAAAAAGAGCACTGCCAGACGGAGCGGCGTCAGAATTCCGATTTAATGTGATGCTGTATCGCTATCGTGATAGAATTCCAAATAGCGAAAGAAAACTCTACCCGTTTCATAAGTCATTAAAAATTGAGTTCTATGACGGGGATTATGAACAGACAGGCGAAGTGGGCGTGAAGTGGCGGCCCGACGAGGGACTGTGTGGTAAGGCACTCTCAAGCAACAAAATGTTCGTCCAGAAGCTAGATTTCCAGCACAGAGAGGAGTGGAACATGACGAGAGAACAGTTCGGTCTCACAGGGGACGTGGGGTCTGTAATCAGTATCCCAGTGTACGCAGATGAGGACGAAGAAAAAGAGTCAGCTATAGGCGTATTGAACTTAGATACAAAACAAGAAATAGATGAAGAAAAGTTGCAACAGCTTGGGGAAGATATAAGAATCTACGCGAAATACATCGGGTGGTTACTATGAGTTGGAAGCAGATCGCCCCAGGGACGTACGCCGAAGATCTGACCGAGGAAGAACACGTTGAGGCGTACACACTCACTGAAGATGACATCAGAGAAGTAGTTGGTCTGTCCGAGGACATTGAAGTCGACCTAGAGTGATCGAACGCTTCTATCTCTCCCACCGCACCACCACCTCGTCACCGACCGCCAGCCCGAACCGTTCGTCCCCACGCCCCTGATTCACGTCACATTCTACCGAGCCGTGGCTTCCGACCGTCACCAACGGCTCCCCCGGCTCGACGGCCGCGAACGTCCGTTTTGCGGGCGCGGTCGTCGTCTGTGTCGGCCCCTCGACACGCACACGCTCCCCCAGTCGACCGTCCAACACCGATCCCGGGATGTTCGTGATCGCGTTGCCGAAGTCGTCGACGACGAGCACCTCCCCGGTCGCGGTCTCAACCCTGCCGTTCGCGCCGTCGGTGCCGTCCGCGTGGGTGAGCGTCGGCTCCGGGAACCGGCAGTCGACGAACTCGTCGGTCCGCGAGAGCGCGTCCAGCGTCTCCAACGCGTCGACGCCGACCTCATGTGCGTCTGCGGCCGTCGGCGCGAACACATCCCGGCCGTGGAACGTCGCGCTCGCGGGGTCCGCGACAGCGATCTCGAACAGTTCGAGCGCGCTGGGGGCGGTTCCGGTCTCCTCGGCCAGCGCTCGCGCGGGCGGGAGCAACACCCCGTTGTCCGGGCCGACGAGCGCGTGGTCGCCGGCACGCACGACCAACGCGGCCCGGTCGGTGCCGACACCGGGGTCGACCACGACACAGTGGACCGCCGGCGGGAACTCCGGCAGGACGAACCGGAGCCAGAACGCCGCGGCGCGGGGGTCCTGTCGGGAGAAGTCGTGGGCCACGTCTGTCACCGTCGCGTCGCTCCGGCGGTGGATCACCCCGCGCATCGCGGCGGGGTACGGCGTCCCGAAGTCGGAGGCGAGTGTCAACATCCGCCGAGTGTCGCGGCGGCGGCCACTTCTGTCTCACGCCCCGGGGGCGCCGACTCTCCGGTCAGGCGGTGTCGACCAGTGTCGCACCGCCACCCACGCTCGTCTGGACCGCCTCCGCGCCGACACCCGCCGACGCGAACCCGTCGACCATCGCCTGCGCGACGGCCGACTGTGTCTCCGGGCGGGCGACCGCGAGCACACCCGGGCCGGAGCCGCTCACTGTCACACCCGTCGCGCCGGCCGCGAGGGCGCGCTCCCGCACCGTCTCGTACCCCGTCACCAGCGCCGCGCGGGCGGGCGTGACGACAGGGTCGTCCAACCCGCGACCGACTAACCCCGGCGCCGAGCGACACATCCCGACGGTCAGCGTCGCGGCGTTGCGAACCGTCTCGACGTGGTCCGACACCGAGAGTGACTCCGGCACCGCCTCGCGTGCGGCCCGCGTGGGCACTACCTCCTCGGGGAGACACACCACCAACGAGAGGTCCGGCTCGACGACGGTCGTCCCGTCCGGGCGGGTGATGGTGAACCCGCCGAGCAACGCCGGCGCGACGTTGTCTGCGTGGACCTCGCCGGAGGCGGCAACCTCACCCTCCGCGGCGACTGACACCAGCTCCGTCCGGGAGAGCCCTCTGTCGTACAGTTCGTTCAACGCGACCGCCGCCGCCGCGGCCGACGCCGCCGACGACCCCATCCCGGAGGCGGGGCGCACCCCCTTCTGGATCTCGATTGCCGCGGGGGTGTCCAACGTCTCCGCGACGACGCCGGCGGTGTTCTCGCCTGGTGCGGTCGGAATCCCCGCGCTCCCGACGCCCGACACGCTGATTGTCGTCTCCGCGGCTCGTCGAACTGTCACCTCGTCGGCCGGTCGTTGGAGCGCGGCGCCGAACGTGTCGTAGCCGCTCCCCAGGTTCGCCGTCGTCGCCGGTGCGCGGGCCGTGATCACGTTCCGCGTGACTCCGGGCAGCCTGAAAAGGGTGTCTTCAGCGCTCGGCGGTGACGTACAACAACGGCGCGACGACGAGCAACACCAGCCCCAAGAAGAGGTAGTGGATCGGCACCAACGACTGGGGGGTCAGCATGAAGATCACGCCGAACGACAGCGTCACCAACGACACGACCTTCCGCGACTTCAGTGGGAGCGTGCCCGCGATGGAGAGGATGAACCCCAACAACAACGCCTGCCCGACGTTGTACTCCAGCAGGAAGGTGTCGACGACCTGTAACGGGAACATTCTCTGTCGAATCTCTCTACCCGTCCAGTATGAACGTTCCGTTCCTCACCACTCGGCCAACGGCGTCGCGACGAACGGGACGTGTGTCTCCTCGGGGTGTTGACCGCCGTGTTGGCCGACGAAGTCGAGTTTCCCTTGTTCGTCGCCGAACCACACGCCGACCGACTCCGGCACGACGATCAGGTCCCCGGCACGCTCCCGGAGTTTCGGCGACACCTCACCCGTGCCGAACAACCCGTCGTCGACTGCCGTCTGGCCGTCCAGAATCCGCGCCTCGAACGGTGCCGCTGCGAGCGCCTCCCGCACGGTGTCGACTGCTCCCGGCTGGACGTGGAGGTGGAGGTTCCGCGGGCCGCCGGTCGGCAACACCGGCCGACCGTCGTCGTGTCGCGCCAGATTCTCCCACACCGCGGGCAGTTCCGAGAGGTCGACCGCCTCCGACGGCGCCGACTGGCGGTGGCCGTGGTCCGCCGTCGCGACGAAGAGTGTCTCTGCGGCCGTCGCGTCGTCCAGTCGGTCGAGTTCCCGTTCGACGGCCGCACAGACAGCCGCCAACTCTGCGTCGTAGTCTGGGCTCCGGGTGCCGGCGCCGTGGGCCGCGCTGTCCACGTTCGGCCAGTAGGCGTACACGTAGGTGGGCTCCGTCGCCGCCGCGAGTTGGCGTCTGATCGACAGCGCGAAGGCGGCGACGCTGTCGACGCCGTGTCGCTGTGCGCCAGCAGTCGCGACCTCGCCGTAGGGCCCACCGACGACCCGCGACGGTTGGATCGCGTGGCTCTCGACGCCGGCGTCGGCGAGCCGTTCGTACACCGACCGGCCATCGAAGAGATCGGTGCCGTCGACCGCGCCGTCAGTGGCGGTCGTCAGATCTGTCGGCGGCGTCTCTGCCGGTACACTCGGTGCGGTCGGCGCTACCGAGACCGCGACGGAGTCGCTGTCCGCCGCGGCGGTGTCGCCGTCTGTGTCGGCGGCAGTGTCGCCGTCTGTGTCGGCGTCTGTGTCGGCGGCAGTGTCGCCGTCTGTGTCGGCAGCGGTGTCGCCGTCTGTGTCGGCAGCGGCGATTCGGGCGTCGTCGGCCGGTCGGGTGAGGAACGGCAGCGTCTGGACCGTCCGGTCGACCGACGGGAGCCGGAGATTCCACCCCAGCAACCCGTGTTCGGCCGGCGTCCGGCCGGTGTTGAGCGAGGTGATCGCCGCGGCCGTCTCCGTCGGGTAGACGGACGTGATCGGTGTCGTCTCCCCGGCGGCCGTCAGCCGGTCGAGCAACGCCGGCCGTTCGCCCGCCTGGAACCGGTCCCAGCCGTAGCCGTCGATCAACAGGACGACCACGTTCTCGTACTCGCCGTCCGGGACAGCCGCCGCCGGCAACGACCGGTCGAACTCGACGCCCAACGCCGCGGCGGCCGTCCCCGGAACGCGGTCGAGTGAGTGGCTGTCGTACGCCGGCCACGCGTAGCCGTCCGCGACACGTCCCGGCAACCCCTCGAAGGCACCCTGCGTGGCGTAGAAACTTGACTCGTCTGTGACGCCCGTCGACGGCGAACTGTCTGTCACACCGATACGTGTCGGTCGCGTGTCCTGTAGCTTCTGATCGGTGGGGCAGACAGTGGGCCGGTAAGCGGCGACGGGGCCGTCACTCCTCGATGGTGTCGGGATCGTCGTCGTCACCGTACGTCACCTCGCCGCTGGGACCGGAGAGATCGAGCGGGCGGAGCCAGACGAACCAGGCGAGGACGACGGTGCCGCCGTAGCCGATCACGTAGACGACCGGGCCGATCAGATCGTACCCCCACACGCCCAACTGACGGCGGACGATCCCGGTGCCGGCGACACCGACGACGAGCAACAACACCAACTGCACGCCGCTCCGGCCCGAGAGCCCGCCCGCCGCCGCGTCGTTGCCGTCTGTCACACGCCACTTTCGGGTCGCGTGTTCCTCAACTCGTCGGTCCTGTGTCGACACCGGTGAACTCGAACCGTGCGCCGCCGTCGGCCGACTCCGTCGCCGACACCGTCCAGCCGTGGGCGCCGGCCATCTCGCCGACGATCGCCAGCCCGAACCCGGTGCCGTTCGCGGCAGTCGAGTAGCCCGGCTGGAACACCTCCTCGCGGCTGTCCGGGTCGATCCCCGGCCCGTCGTCTGCGAGGTAGAACCCCTCGGCCTCCGAGAGTGCGCCCAGTTTGATCGTCGGCCGCGGACCGGCGTGTTCCATCGCGTTCCGGAACAGGTTCTCGACGACGTGTCGCAGCCGCCGGGGATCGGCCCCGACAGTGAACCCCTCCGGGAGCCGAACCCGGAGTGTCGCGTCCGTCGTGTCGACGTTGTCCCAACACTCCTCGACGAGTGACCCCAACGCGACCGGCTCGGGCGACTCGACGGTCGCCCCCTCGCGGGCGATGGTGAGCACGTCCTCCGTGATCGCCTCCATCCGGTCGAGCGCGTCCGCGACCGCCGCGAGGTGGTCGTCGTCTGCCCGGTCCCGGCGCGCCATCCCGAGGTGGCCCGTCGCGACGTTCAGTGGGTTCCGGAGGTCGTGGCTCACCGCGCTGGCGAACACCTCCGAGCGTTCCTTCTCCCGGCGGAGCTCTCGGGTGCGTGCCCGCAGTTCCTGTTCGCGTTCCAGCCGTGAGAGCGCCTCCCGGGCATGGGCGGCCAACAGCTCCGTCAGCTCCAGATCCGACTCGTCGAACGCACCGACCGCACGCGACACCGCCTGGAACACGCCGTGGTCGCCAATCGGCACCGTCAGCGCCGCCCGGAACTCCGTGTCCGCCGGGGTGGCGTCACGCTGGGTGAGATCCGTGACGATCGACGGCTCCCCCGTCCGGCAGGCGCGGGCCGCGAGGTTGTCCTCGGCGTCCACCGGCGTCGTCTCGTAGTACTCGTCTTCCGACAGCGCCGCCGACACCGCACGCGGGTAGAGGGTGTCCCCCTCCAGTTCGTCCGCGACGGAGATGTCGAACTCCAGAATCTCCTCGGCGGCTGCCACCACCTCTTCGTAGACGGAGTCGGTCGTCTCACACCGTTGGATGCGCGTGGCGGCGTCGTG
>JAHENP010000019.1 GCA_018609965.1 Haloferacaceae archaeon | reverse complement strand
CGGAACGCAACGAGGTGCTTGACGCGCTCTCGTCGCTGTTGTTCACCGCCGTCGAGACCCCGCCCGCACCACAGTCCCCGGCCCCCGAAGCCGCCGACTGATCGGCGCGCAGTTCCCCCCGCCGCGCGATTCACCGCGCGACCCAACCCGCGCGATTCACCGCGCGACCCAACCCGCGCGATTCACTGCGTGACTCAGGCACCGCGGGCCCTCAACCCCCGCGACTCCCCCGGTCACGTCGCTCCCCCCGATTCCTCGCTTCCCGCGTCACTCGTAGGTGTTCACCATCCCGTCGTCGTGGAGCAGGTCCGCGCCGTTGAGGTGTGCGGCGTACTCTGAGAAGCCGTAGCAGAACTGGTTGGCCACCTCCACCGGCTCCATCATCTCCGTCGTCCGCGCCTGCCCGAGCATCACGTCCTCGATCACCTCGTCGACGGAGATGCCGCGTTGGTCTGCGGTGTCGGGAATCTGCTCGGTGACCAGCGGCGTCTTCACGTAGCCCGTCGACACCGAGAAGGCGCGGAAGTCGCCGTCACTCTCGGCGGCCAGCGAGTTCGTCAGCCCGCGCACCCCGAACTTGGCGACGTTGTACGCGACCTTGTCCGCGGTGACGTAGTGGCCGTGCACCGACGCCATGTTGCCGACGCCACACCGGTGTTGGTGTTCCCGGAACCGCGGCACACACAGCTTCGCGAGCAGTGTCGGCGCGCGCACCATCACCGCCTGCAGGCGGTCGTAGGCGTCCATCGGGAACGATTCGACCGGCGCAACGCGCTGGAGGCCGGCGACGTTCGCCAGAAACGTTACCCGGCCGTGGTCCCCGGCCGTCTCGACCAGTCGCTCGATGTCGTCGTCGTCCGTCAGGTCCGCCTCGACGCCGTGGAACGCGCCCTCGAACCCCAACTCCGCGATCCGGTCGCCCGTCGCCGCGAGTCCCTCCTCGTCCATGTCGCCGCCGACGACGGTGAGGCCGTTGGCGGCCGCGACGAGCGCGACCGCGCGGCCGATCCCCGAGGCCGCGCCGGTGACGAGACAGACGTTCTCCGCGACGAACCGCTCGTCGTCCACCACGAGCGGATCGTCCGGCCCGATCTCCGGCGGCGCGACCGTCCGCTGGTCTGATGTGTCACTGTCGGTCACACGTCTCGGTGGTCGGACGGGCGGGGTAAAACGCGTGGTTAACGTGTGAACACGGGGCGCGACGGCGAGGAGTCACTCCTGACGGCCGACCACTCACTCCCGAGAGCCGATCACGGCGACACGGTCGGTACCGGGTACCGGCGCCGTCTCGACATCGTCGAAGCCGGCCGCGTGGAGCCAGTCGCCGACCGTCTCTGTCGTCGGCACGTCACCGTCGCCGGTCGCGAGACTCCGGACAGCCGCGGCCGTCGACGACTCGAACTGGTCGACGACCACCAGCCGGCCGTCGTCGGCAACGTGGTCCGCCACCGCGTCGACAGTCGCAGCGGCCTCCGCCGGCGCCATCGCCGCGACGGCGTCACCGAGAAAGCCGATGTCGAACGTCCAGTGCAGTTCCGACACCGGGCCGGCGAACACGTCGAGATCGCGGCTCTCCGCGAGCGGACGCACCGCCTCGACGACCGACTGTGACTCCACGAGCGTCGCCGACAACCCGCGTTCGCGAAACTCCGCGGCGTACGTTCCGGCGCCGCCACACACGTCGACAACCGACTCCGCGTCCGGGTGGGCACGCACCGCCGCGGTGACGACCGCACGCCGCGTCGCCGCCGGAACGGCCTCGCGGGCGCCGACCTGATCGCGATCCCACTGTTCGGGGAGCGTCGGCGGCACCCCTGTCTCCATCGTCTCCGGCAGCGCAACCAGCGTGTCGAGCACGTCGAGTCGGTGCGGAAGCTCGCCGACGGAACGCGGGTCGCGCTTCGTCAACAACCCCAGCGCGCGGTTCGTCGGCTCGTACTCCCCGTCGACCCGTTCAAGCACGTCCAGTTCAGCGAGGACGCGGCCGGCGACACGCGCACTCTCCTCGGTCACGCCCGCGACCTCTGCGGCCGCCGCGGGCGTGCCTGCCGACTCCAGGTACGCCGCCAGCAACCCCGTCTCGCGGGCCGCCCGCGCACACAGGAGGTGCGCGACTGTCGTCTGGTCTGCGGGTGGCACGTCCGACCGCAACGAGTCGAGACTCATAACTCCACCCATCCGAGGCTCAGCCGTCCGCCCATCCAGCCGGCAACTCACACAGGTGCCAACCCGCCCAGCCACACAGACCTCACTCCCCGTCTGTCATCCGGACAAACTGTGTCGCACCGACACGTCACAGCCGAGTCGTGAGAGCCGTTCACGCGCCGTCCCGGCCAGCGACCCGCGGCACTCGACGGACCACACCCGCCCGTCGTCGACCACCGCCGCGGTCACAGCGGCGTGGTAGCCACAGCCGGTGCCGACTTCGAGGATGTGGTCGCCCGGGGAGAGCGCCAACTCGTCGATGATCCACGCCACTGCGTGTGGTGCGCTAACCGTCTGCCCGTCGCCAATCGGCTGTGGCTGGTCGGCGTACGTGGTCGCGACGCTCACGTCCGGGCGAAACACGTGTTGCGGGACGGCACGCAGTGCGGCCGCTGTCGACGGCCGCTCGACGTGACCCCCGTCCTCGAGTTGGTCGACCATCCGCTCGCGCGCTCGCTCCCCCTCCGGGCCGTCACGGTGTGTGAGTGACTCACAAATTCTTGCCCCCTGCGGCCACGCGCCGCCGTCCCGTAGGCTCGCCGGGCGCGCTCTTGGCCGTCGGCGTCGCGAACGACGACCACGTCACCCGCGTTGTTCCACACCGGTGTCGACCCGTTCCAGTAGCGGTGTCGGCTGGTGTCTCGGCCGATTCCGGTGTGGAGCGTGACAGTCTCGTTTGCCGGGAGCGTCGCCGTCGGCGGGAACCGATACCGGTGGCCGTCGGCGTCCGCGACGGTCCAGTTGCCGACCCCGAGCGGACGACGGCCGGGATTCCGGAGAACGACGAACTCGCGGGTGAGGTTCGTCCGGTCGGCACCCGGCGCGTCCGCGTGGATCTCGACGACGACCGGGTCCGGCGACACTGACTGTCGACCCCCTGGCCGTGTCGTCTGTCGTGTGGGTGGTGGCGCTGTCGGTGACTCGGTCGCTGTCGGTAACTCGGTCGCCGTCGACGGTCTCGTCGTCTGTCGCGCCGTCCGCGTCACGCCCGGGGTCTGTGGCGGGCTCCGCGTCGCGCGCGGCCCCTCGGACGGCGTCGCAGGGGGAACGGCGTCGGCCGTGACCGGGGTGGGCGTCCGAGCGCCCAACACGCCCCGAGAGACGGTCGTCGTCTCTGCCGGCGGTGTCGGTGTGTCGGAGCCACTGGAGAACGGGGACGCCGGCAATTCGACTCCACTGCCGGAGCTGACGACGAGCGTCACGGCGAACGCGGCGACTGTCACGACGAGCGCGACGGCGACGAGCGACCGGTGGGTGTCGACCCACTCGTGGTAGTCCGTGTCGGGGGTGTCGACCACTGCGTCGGTGTGGTCCCGTTCCCGTACTTCAACCCTCGGTCAGGACTGCCGGTAGATCAGGTTGCGTTGGATCTCGCTTGCCCCCTCGTAGATCACCGGAATCCGCACGTCGCGGTAGACGCGCGCGATCCGGTTCTCCGTGAGGATCGACCGCCCGCCGTGGAGCTGCATCCCCCGCTCGGCGCAGTCGACGGCCGTCTCCGTCGACTTCATTTTCGCCATCGCGGCCCACAGGCCGGCGTCGTCGCCCGCCTCCACCTTCTCTGCCGCGCGCCAGTTGAGCGAGCGCGCCGCCTCGAACTCCGTCCGCATGTCCGCGATATCGTGTTGGACCGCCTGGAACTCCGAGACGTTCCGCCCGAACGCGTTCCGGCCGTGGACGAACCCCCACGCCTCCTCGATGGCGGCCGCAGCGAGTCCGAGCCCGTGGCCGCCCACGACGACGCGGCCGTGGTTGAAGAAGTCCGCCAACGCGTAGAACCCGCCACCCTCCGCGCCGATCAGGTTCTCTTCGGGGACGAAACAGTCGTCGAAGACGATGTGCGCCTGCTTGGACGCGCGCATCCCCATCTTCTCAGGGATGTGTTCGGCCTCGTAGCCGTCACGGTCCGTCTCGACGATGAACAACGAGTAGTTGCCGTAGCGGTCGTCGGAGTCGCCGGTCTTGGCGTAGACGGTGAGCCAGTCCGCCTCGACGCCGTTGCCGACCCAGTACTTCTCGCCGGTGATCTCGTAGCCGCCCTCCACCTTCTCGGCGGCGGTCGTCATCCCGGCCAGATCGGAGCCGGTTTCCGGCTCGGAGACGGCCAGTCCGGAGAGTTTCTCGCCGTTCGCGACCGGCGGGAGATACTCCTCCTTTTGCGCCTCGCTGCCGTACGTGTCGAGCAGCTCCGTCCCGAAGGAGGCCAACATCAGCGTCAGCCCGATGCCGGCGTCCGCGCGGTAGAACTCCTCGGCCAGCGCGAGCATCTCCGTGAGGTCCAACCCACGGCCGCCGTACTCTGCGGGGATGTCCGCCGCGACGAGCCCCGCCTCCTGGCCGGCCGTCAACACCTCCCAGGGGTAGTCGCCGCTGTCGAAGTAGTCGCCCGCGA
Organism: Haloferacaceae archaeon; assembly: GCA_018609965.1. GTDB lineage: Archaea > Halobacteriota > Halobacteria > Halobacteriales > Haloferacaceae > JAHENP01. The sequence goes on along the minus strand of JAHENP010000019.1, from coordinate 2,163 downwards.
CCGGCGCGATGTGGTCGTCGGCGAACGCCCGCGCCTCCTCTTTCACGTCGTGGGCGTGTTCCGGGACGACCGACGCGTCTAACAGGTTCAGGTCGTTGTCTGGCATGTGTTGACAGACGACCCCGACCCTCTTGAACTGTCTGGAACGCTCGACCCCTGGCTCGGAGTTGTCGAGGGTATCCCGTGCGCGCCCGCCTACCATGCCCGGTGTCGCTCGGGCTACCCCTCCGCCGGGAGAACGTAGTCGCCGTCCGTCCGTTCTTTCAGTTCGTCCAGGTAGTCGTGTGCGCCGTCGAGAATCTCGCGCGGGCCGTCCTGGGTGATCGTGTTGACTGCCTGATCGTAGTCCCGCCACTGGAGGTCACGGTGTTCGTTCGACAACTCTGCGGACGCCTCGTAGGAGTGGGCGATGAACAAGTGGACCGTCTTGTGGATCGTGTCACCGCCGGCCTCGAACACGTAGTCGTACTCCTCGCGGAACCCGTCGATGAGCCGGAAGTTCTCGATCCCGGCTTCTTCTTTCACCTCCCGAATCGCGGTCTGCTGGAGTTCCTCTTCGCCCTCGACCCCGCCTTTCGGAAACTCCCAGTCCCCGGGCCGGCTCTTCAGGAGCAGGTACTCCCGACGGCCGCGGGTGTCGCGGAAGAGGATGGCTCCAGCGCTCGTTGCTTCGACTGACATTACACCGGGGTACGTCGCAACGTGTTAAATGAATGTCGGAGGAACGAGGCCAGCGAGACAGTGAGTCGCCGGAGTCACAGTGTCGACGCTCGCCTGTCACCGGCCACAGCCTCGTCCCGCGTCACCGTCTCTCACGCGTCCGCTCGGTAGGTGTGTTTTTCCCCCCGCAGTCGTAGAGTCCAGAGAGCATGACGTTCGTCACGAGACTCAGCTTCCAGAGTGGGGACCGCGAGGCGTTGGACGAGACGGTGAACAATCTCAAGGAGATGCTACGACGGAAGGGGGCCAAGTGCAAGGGACCACACGCCCACCCCTCGGAGCGCGTGCGGGTGCCGCTCCACGGTGATCTCGCGCCAGACAGCCGGACTGACACCTGGGGCTACGAGGTGTACCGCCGGGAACTGGAGATTCACGGGAGCGACGAGATCGCCCGTCAGGTCGGTCACCGGGAGTTCCACGACGCGGTCCACGTCGAGATTGAGGTCGACCAGAAAACCCCGATGGGCACCTGAGCGTGTACGTCCACGTCAACGCCGCCGTCTCCGTCGACGGAAAGCTCTCCACCCACCAGCGCGAACAGGTCCGGATCTCCGGGTCGGCAGACTTCGACCGCGTCGACGAGATCCGCGCCGACGCCGACGCGGTGGCGGTCGGCGTCGGCACCGTCCTCGCGGACGACCCGCGGCTCGGGCTCGACAGCGAGACGCGCCGCACCCGCCGCCGTGAGGCCGGCCGCCCGCCGGAGCCGGCCCGTGTCGTGTTCGACTCCAGCGCGCGCACCCCGTCGGACGCTCGCGTGCTCGCGGGCGACGCGGAGACCATTGTCGTCGTGAGCCGGGCGGCCGCCGAGTCAGACCGGGAACGACTCCGCGCGGCGGGCGCGACACTCGTCGTCGCTGGCGACGAGCAGACGGCGCTGCCGGCGGCGACCGCGGCGTTGGCGGATCACGGGATCGACCGACTGATGATCGAGGGTGGGGGTGAGCTGATCTTCTCTGCGTTCGCGGCCGGAATCGTCGACGAGTTGACCGTCTACGTCGGCTCACTGCTGATCGGCGGGCGTGACGCGCCGACGCTCGCGGACGGCGAGGGGTTCCTCGACCGCGACGCGTTCACCTCACTGGCGCTCCGCGACATCGACCGACTGGACGACGGTGTCGTGTTGTCGTACGACGTGGAGTAGTCGGCACAGTCGCACCCAAAGGTAGCCGACGGCGCCGCACGCCAGCGTAGTCGACGCAGTCGGGCGATTACCAGCAGCGACAAGGAGAAAGCCCACCCGTTTACGGGTGGGATGAATCCGACAACCTGGGAACGTATCTCCGTTTCTGCTAACGGGAGTTTTATACACATTGAGTCTGTACGCATGACTGGACTGAGGCGGCTCAGCCGCCCAACGAAACGGATAATATCGGATTCAGCCCAAGCTACGTTCGAAAGAACCCCTTTCGAACCGCTGGCAGTGGGTTCCGGACAGAAAGT
>JAHENP010000018.1 GCA_018609965.1 Haloferacaceae archaeon | reverse complement strand
TCGCGCGGATGTTCCGGCGGGCCGACCGGCTGGCGGACGCGCTGCGCGTTCGGTGTCTCGCGTGGAATCCGACGCTGCCGGAACTCCGGTTCGGGCGGGCGGACGCCGTCGGGCTCGCCGGCGCGCTCGCGTTGTTCGGGGTCGGGTTCTTGATCTAAGAGGGGCTCTACAGCAGTTCTAACGCGAACAACGCGTACGCCGCCAGCCCGACCGCCGGCACGGTGACAGCGGCCCAGACAACCGTGTTCCACTCGCGGATCGTCGCGCCGTCGAGCGGGCCGAAGGGGAGCATGTTGAACGCCGCCAGCGCGAGGTTGACCGCGACCCCCCACTGGCCGATCTCGCGGAGCAACGCCACGCCGAGCGCGCCGCCGCCGATCCAGAGGGCGGCGAACACGACGGCTAAAACGAGGTTGACGACCGGCCCGGCCAGCGCGATCAGCCCGTGTTGTCGCTTCGTGATCCGGCCGGTGTGGTGGACGGCACCCGGCGCCGCAAACAGGAACCCCGCGAGCGCCGTGACGACCGCCAGGAACAACATCCCGTAGTCGGCACGGAACGCTGCCCGTTGGCCGAACTGGACGGCAGCCACCTTGTGCCCCAGTTCGTGCAGGAGGAAGCCGACCCCCGCGGTCACCGCCGACAGCAGGGTGATCCGGGCCAACGGGCCGACGATCCCCGTCTGCAACGCCTCGAAGACCAACGGACCGCCGCCGTAGAAGAAGACCCCGAAGGCGACACTCAGCGCCACCCACGCGAGCAGGAGATCACCCACCTCGCGTCGGGAGAAGGTGAGCGTCCGGCGCACCGTCGTCCGGCTCACGAGAGCGCCCCCACCAGCAGTTCGGCGCTGTTGCGCGCGCCACGGAGCATCAACTCCGCCACGCCGGCGTCCAACGACGCCGAGAACGCCGGCAGGACGTACGTCGCGAACAACACGCTCGCGATCACGCTGCCGACGTTCGTCATCGCGACGACGATGATCAGCTTGAACAACGGCACCTCCAACATGTCACCGACGATCGCGCGCAGCGACCGCGTCTCGTCGGACAACAGTTCGTTCAGCCGACCGATGTCGGAGACGTTCACCCGGAGGTGTCGCAGTTCCACGTAGCCGGTGAACCAGCCTGGCGCCAACAACGGGTTGACGGAGGTCATCCAGGCGACCAGCCCCCCCACACCGGCCGACCGCCAGCGTGCGCCCGCCAGCTTCGCCAGCCCGGCCGCGAACACGCCGTTGATGAGGAACCACGCGCCGAACAGCCGGAGGAGTTCGGTGTTCCGAACCCCCGCCATCGCCAACAGGACGAAGAACCCGACGAACGCGCCGGTGATCCCGAAGCCGACGATCCGACCCCACGGCACACCACCGGAGTCTGCGGTCCCCACGAGCGACTCCATCGCCGGCAACTGGTCGGGGCTGTCGAGATACGACTCTACGCCCGCGCGGTGGCCCGCGCCGACGACCGCGACCACGTCGTACCCCGCCGCCCGGAGATCGACGAGGTTGTGGGCGATGTACGCGTCGCGTTCGTCGATCAACGCCTCCGCACCGCCCGGCGAGAACGCACGAAACTCCTCCATCATCGCCGACACCACATCACCGTCGGTCAGCTCTGCGGGGTCGAACTCGTCGAGTTCGTCCTCGCCGTCGTCCGCGAGCCCCAGTCCCAACGCGCTCACGACGACCCCTGCCAGCGAGCCGACGCCGACACCGATCGTCACCCCGAGCGCGAGCGACCCAAGCGCCGTCACGGGGAACCCGCCGAGCGTTCCCGTCACGAGATCCACGCCGATCCGCGAAGTCGCGACGAGAACGGCTGCGCCCGCACCCGCGAGCGCTCCCACCAACAGGTCGTCGTCTACGTCGAGACCCGCTACCCCGCCAGAGACGCCGACGATCTCCGTCGCGAGATAGCCGACGCCGAGCGCCGCCAGTGCCGCCGTCGCCGCCACGCCCAACACGCCGGCACCGATCCCGACGCTCCCGCCGAACGCGCCGATCACCGGGCCGAGCACGAGCCCGGCGGCGAGCCCGAAGGTGACGCCGGCCACACGTGGGTCGGTGACGCCGAAGGCGAGCCCACCCAACAACCGGAACTTCGCGACGATCCCCAGTCTGGCCCAGAACCGTTGGATCGTCGTGTCGATCTCTCGGTCGACCAAGGCGACTCCGATGCCGAGTTCCTCGGCGGTCTCGACGGCCGCCAACTGCTCTGCGCCGGGCTCGATGTCGAACCGGTCACCCATCCGACTCTGGACGTACGACAACATCCAGTAGGCGAGAAACTGGAAGACGGTGTTGCCGCCCAACAGATCGCCCGGATCGAGATCATCTGGGGTCTCCCCGCGCATCTGTCGGTAGCGTCCCTCGTCGAGTTCCACCGCGACGGTGTCGGGCCGTTCCGCGTCCAGTGTCTCCTCGACCTCGTCGACGGACTCCTGTGAGACGTGTGCGGTGCCCACGACCGTCACACTCCCCTCCCCCTCCGGGTTCGACGGTGGCGGTGCCGTCACCTCGTCGGCGGTCGGCGGCTCGTCCGGTGACCCGTCACTCATTTTCACTGGCTTCCTCGTGACGGGCTTTACCATTGTCGGAGTCGGCGTGAAACCACGACCACTCGACGCTCGGCAACCCTTTTCTCCGACCGCGCCCCACCTCCGGCCGTGACAGACGACGACTCAGATCTGGCCGGCTTCGAGCAGTTCTCCGACGGGACTGGAGATGAGACGGAGTCGTCGGACGCCGCGGACAGCCAGTCTGACGACACGGCCAGCGTGGCCGACGGCGGCACCGACACAGCCGGCGCGACAGACGACACCCTCGGCGGCAACGACCGGTTCGACGACTACGGCGACGGCCCGACACAGACGACAACGTCGGCAGACGAACTGGGGTCGGTGTTCGTCTCCGGCGGGCTCCGTATCGCAGAAGACGGCGACGAAACACGGATTCGGGCGTCGATAACGCCCGGGAGCCGCGAGTCGGTCAGGCTGGGTCGGTATCTGATCGTCCCGTTTCCGGACGGAGAGGAGCTGTTCGCCCGGATCACCGCCTTAGAGTACGACCAGGAGTTCCAGACGGACGACGCGACGGTGTTGACGACGCGCCGTCGACTCGAATCCGGCGACGGGTTCGAGGAACGCGACTACAAGTTCCTCGCGGCGTTGGAGCCGGGCGCGGTGTTGTTCTCCGAGAGTGGGGAACTGCGGCGGCGAATGGTCGACCGCGTCCCGAAGCCGGGCGCGACGGTCCGGGAAGCAACGGACGCCGATCAGATCAAGACCGGTCTCGACATCCCCACGGAAGGGGTGTTTCTGGGCCACCTCTCGGTGGGCGGTGAGACGGTGAAGACCGCGACGGAGCCGCCGACGGTGGACTACCGACTCGACGACGCCGACGAGGCTGGTGACCCGCTCGTGTTCCGGCACACCCTCGTCGCGGGTGGGACGGGGTCGGGGAAGACCCACGCCGCGAAGAACGTGCTCAGACAGTACGTCGGGCGGCGCTACGAGACGGACGACGGCCGTGACGCCCAGACCGCTGTCGTCGTCTTCGACCCACAAGACGAGTACGCACAACTCCACGACGACAACCCGGCTCTCGACGCCGCGCAGGCGCGCCGTCTCGACCGCGAGGGGGTCGCCTACGGCGGCCACGACGACACGGTGGCGTTGATCCCACAGGAGCAGGGCGTCTCCTACCCCGGCGAGGGCCACCGCGCCGAGCAGGTGCCGTTCACGATCCCGTTTTCGGTCGTCGACGACTACGACATGCCGTGGCTGATCGCCGGCGCGTCGCTGAACGACAACCAGTACGGCGCGTTGAACCACCTGCTGAACCGGTTCTTCCGGAACTACAACCCGGGCACCTACGAGCAGTTCCTCTCGTTTCTCGACGACCCCGCGCTCCGTGAGGAGCTCGACGAGCGTGGCCGGGTCCACGAGGCGACCTTCGACGCCGTCACCCGCCGGGTTCGGTCGATCCCGCGGGGTGTGTTCGATCAGGACGCGCGGTCGATCACGGAGTTGGACACGACACTCGTCCGGCCGGGCGGGGTGACGGTCGTTCCGACGTACCACCTCTCCACCTCGCGCGCCAAGGAGATGTTCGTGCTCGCGGTGGCGACGATACTCGTCGACGACAAACTGTCGAACGCACCCAACTCCAGTCGGATCGCGGAGACGCCGCTCGTGCTCGGGATGGACGAGGCGCACAACTTCCTCACGGACGCGGACACGGTCCAAGCGCGGAAGGTGGTCGACACGTTCACCGAGGCCGCCAAACAGGGGCGGAAGGAACGACTCGGCTTGTTCCTGATCACACAGGACCCACAGGACGTGGCCGATCCGGTGTTCAAACAGGTGAACACGCGACTCGTGCTCAACCTCGGCGACGAGGACGCCATCGACAGCGTGAATATCCCGCCGGCGCTGGCCTCGAAGGTGCCGTACATGGAGACCGGGCAGATGGTGGTGTACAGCCCGGACAACTCCGAACCCGTCGAGTTGACCGGACTCCCGGTGTGTGTCACCCGCCACGGAGAGTGACCGACGGCCCGTCTCTCGACCGTGAGCGAAGCCGCAAGACGGCGTCAGAAGATGTTCGCCTGCCGGTAGACGGAGATACCATCGTCGGTGATGTCGTACGGCTTCGTCTCCCGGGAGTGGTTGGCGTCGCGGATCTTCTGGATCTCGACGGCCAGCCGGGTCTCTTGGAAGTCGTTCGGACGGACGTACTGGAGGACGAACACCGCGTCGACGAGATACTCCACCAGACCGTGACGGGACTGGTAGGAGTTGTCGGCGTTCGCCTCGGACGTGAGCATCGTCGTCACCCCCGCGCGTTTCAGCGAGCGGGCGAAGTCGAACACCTCCGAGCGGCGCTTGGCGGGGTGGTCGTACATCATCTCCAACAACGAGACGGAGTCCAACACGAGCCGGTCGGCGCCGAAGTCGTTGACCAGCCGGGAGATATCCCCGCGGATGGAGTCGAGACTGTTCGCCATCTCGATCGGGTCCATCGCCACCACGGTCAGTTGGCCGTCCGCGACGTACTGCTCGAACGGCCACCCCTTCTCCTCGGCCGTCGAGATGATCGCCTTCTCCGTCTCCTCTAGGGTGATGTACACCCCGTTCCCGCCCGACCGCATCGCCTGGTCGAGAAACTGGAGCCCGAAGGTGGTCTTCCCCGTGCCGGCGCTCCCGATAACGGTCATCAGCGACCGGATCGGAACCCCGCCGAGGATCATGTCGTCTAACCCCTCGATCCCAACATCGATCCGTTCGATCTCCGACTCGAACTCCGCCTCGTCGAACTCCGTGCCGCCGCCACCGCCCATCCCACCGCCCATCGCGTCGTCGAACCCCTCAC